>JAMDAA010000030.1 GCA_023484045.1 Patescibacteria group bacterium | reverse complement strand
ATAATTACGCTTATCTTCATAAACAGATTATTATGTTAATCCGAATTTACTTTCAATATATTACAAGATTAGCATTAGTTATTCAACTCTTATTATTCTGAATAGCTTCCGAATTCGACGATTAGCGATCCCAAAGAACGATCGACTGGAGTTAAATTGGGCGGATTAAACTTATCTATTTTTGACGCTTTTCCGACAGAGAAGTGAAATCTTAATAGAGTTTCTGGTTTCGGTTTAATATCCAAAGGTAATTTCGAACTTATTTCGTTTTGATCAATAAGTCCAACAAAAATATATTGGGATTGAATATCGATAGCAGCATTGTTTATCTCGAAAATCGTTCTTTCCTCCTCGAGTTTTGTCAACTTTAATGAGGGCGATATCTTTTCTTTAACAAATTGCGAAATTTTATTCTTTTCGATTACCCATCCGTTATTGGGCTTATTGAAAGATACTTTTGATTTATCGTATTCGTAATAGATATAATTTCTTTCAAATTGATTATTGATCACTATTTTTCCTTCTTTATCCAATACTCTAATACTGAATTTATTGCTTAAGACAGGCGGATCTATATATATTACGCTAGAATTTATGGCAAGCGATACTTTACTGCCCGTATTTCCATAAATAAAAAGTGTTGGCGACTCAAATGTTAAACGCATCGGACATCCGCTTGGATCACTCCATGGTGACCAGGCAACAGTTGCGGAAGTAATTTCTCTGCCCAAATATTGATTTAACTCTCCACTGTAAAACAGTGGCAAAAAAACGGCAACGATAGTAGCTTTTGCCGAAGGATTTGGACCATTTTGTATTAAAAACCACCCTTTGTAATAATTTGGGAAAGAACTGTACCCAGGCCCTTCGGACCAATATCCGATAGTGCCTAATCCGGAAAGCGTAACTAACGGGGAAAGGTTCCCTTCTGCAGGTGTACATATTTTTACCGGAGATGTCGAACCTGCGGGAGGCGGAGTGTAATTACTAGACGGAGAGGTGACAGCCGGCGGCGGAACCGTAGGTCTTGGCGTCGGCGTAGGAGTAAATGTCTTAAGTTGAATTGTTTTTTCTTGTGCATAAACCTGTCCGATTGCAACGGGCATTAAAGATGTCGTTTTTGCAGTCGCTTTTACTGCAGCAATAAAATTAACTCTATAACCGCTTTTTAAATCAGCATATCCTCTAAACACGTAATATGGTTCCATACTGCCTTCTGGAAGGACACCGGGTTTTTCAAGATACGCGATTGCCGAATCTGTAATAAAAGCATTTTGTGAAATAGCCTTATTGTCTGGATAGACTTTGTTCCATTGAGCAAATCCGTTGCCGGCCGGCGTCGTAAAAAAATAATCGGTTTTGCCATTTTTGAGTTCTTTAAAAGCGTCAGTATATGAAATTAGATTTTGCTTTTGGGTGGTAGATGAAATTTTTCGAAGATTTGACTTAATCAAAAAAATTTTCTGGCTTTTATCCGAAACCGCAACCGTCATCGTATTAAAATCTGTTTGTCTTGCCAGACCGTCTTTATTGTCTGTCGTATCAATAACGTTATCGTCTACCATCATATTCTGTGTTTTAGACGTCAAAGAAAGGCTCGAAAGTTTAGTATTCTCTCCCATATTAAGAAGTCCTATTGGGTTTAAAATAGGAAGACCGACTTTCCCCCAATCTCGATGAATTTCATAAAATGTAAGGTCAGGTTCGTTTTTCTGTTTATAACTCGCCGTTATCGAAAACGTGCTATCCCATAAACCTCTCGTATCCAAAAAAGTGATAATTCCACCTTCAACATTGCCAGTAGTCAAACTAAGCGGTTGTCCAGCAGAAGACATATAGAATAGGTTACCGTTGTTTTTATCAAAAATCATTGCGGCTTCTTTCGTTCCGCTCAAACTATCGGAAAACAAATAATAATTGTCCTGTTGTTTAATAAGTTGAGACACTGATAAGTTTCTAGCCAAATCATTAATATCAGTTTTTTGATAGTCGCTTTTAAACATATAATTTGAGGGCTCAACCGGAATTGGCTTGGAAACGGTTTTGTCTGTATAAGCCGCAAAAGTAACTTTTGGCTCCGGGAAAATATTAGCTTGAGTTTTTTCTGGAGCCGGAACAATCGATAACTTTTCCCTTTTTGGGATAAAAACTTTCCAGTTCAAGATAGCAAGTGTCAAAACAGAAATCAAAATAAGCGCGGCGATAATTATAAAAGGGAGTTTTTTATTACTCCGTTTCGGCTGATTTACAGCCGGTTCTACCGGTACAACGGGCACAGTCTGTACGCCAGGTGGATTTACAGGTGGTTGAACTTGAACAGCCGGATTAGCCGAAGTCTGTTGATTTTCGTCCATTATATTCAATGTATATCACCAAAAGTTTTTAGTCAAGGATTTATTGTATAATCAAAAAAGCTTGTACTGAGTTTATCGAACTACTTAGTAGTGAGTTTATCGAACTACTTAGTAGTGAGTTTATCGAACTACTTAGTAGTGAGTTTATCGAACTACTTAGTAGTGAGTTTATCGAACTACTTAGTAGTGAGTTTATCGAACTATGGAACAAAAGAAAAAAAACGTAGCGTTGAGTTCGGTTTTTGCGAGCCTTTTGCTAACTCTCTTAAAATTAGCTGTTGGCTTAATAACCGGAAGTATCGGAATTCTTTCTGAGGCTGCGCATTCGGGGCTCGATCTTGTCGCCGCGTCGATTACTTATTGGGCAGTCCGCGTTTCGCATAAGCCCGCAGATCAAATACACCCATACGGTCACGGAAAATTCGAAAACATTTCGGCGCTCGCCGAGACTTTCCTTCTCTTTTTAACCTGCGGTTGGATTATATACGAAGCTTTAAAAAGGTTAACAACCGGCAAAGTCGAAATCGAAATCGCGTGGTATTCGTTTGCCGTTATGATAATTTCGATAATTATTGATTATTCCCGTTCGCGATCGTTAAATAAAATCGCAAAGGAATCAAACAGCCAAGCTTTAGAGGCAGACGCTTTACATTTTAGTTCGGATATCTATAGCTCTCTCGTCGTTATTGCGGGACTCGTTTTTGTGATTTTGGGCGTGAAAGGCGCAGATGCATTTGCCGCGATCGGCGTCGCCCTGTTTGTGCTTTTTATAAGTTATAAGCTTGGGAGAAGAACTATTGATGTTTTGGTCGACACCGCGCCAAAAGGTTTAACCGAGAAAGTAAAAGATATCGTTTTAAAAACCGAAGGAGTCGTTCAGATCGACCGCATTAGATTAAGACCCTCTGGCCCGTCTTATTTTATCGACATGATAATCGGAATAAGCCGTAAAATCCCCTTGGAAACGATGAATAAAATCACAAAAAATATCGAGACCAATGTTCAAAAAGAAATACAGGGGGCCGATGTTGTCGTTCACATAAAACCCTTGACTTTAAAAGACGAAACGATCGTCGAGCAAATTCAGATAATGGCCGTAAATCAAAGCCTTTCTGTACACGATGTGTCTGTACAGACGATCGACGACAAAAAATTTGTGAGTTTTGATCTAGAAGTAAACAGTAAACTCTCTTTGGAAAAAGCCCACAAAGAAGCCGATTCTTTGGAAAAAATAATAAAAAGAGAGCTCGGCGAAAATATCGAAGTAAACGCTCATATCGAACCTTTAGAACCGGTTACGATTTCGGGCGCGCCCCTCTCTGATTTACAAATGCAATTGATTTTGAAAATCCTCGATGAAATAAAAAGAGAGATTAAATCGATAAATAATATCCATGACGTCTCGGGAAGAGAAGTAAAGAAAAAGCTTTTTATAACCCTGCATTGTGAACTCGATAAAAAAATTCCGCTCGAAGATGCCCACAATGTTTCAACAAGAATCGAATATTTGATGAAGGAAAAATTGCCGAACGTCGAACGAACGATCGTCCACGCAGAACCAGGCTACCCGTGAATTCTGATGAATTCTAGTTCAAAAATCAGAAATCAAAGATCAAATCCAAGCTAAAATCTAAAAACAAAAAACCTGAAACGTGCTTTTTACGAGGATTTAAGTTTTAATTTAGGTTTTGATATTTGCACTTTGCGCTTTGATCTGTGAATTACTCAACTTCGGTCTATGATTTCAGCTTTTTCACTTCTGATTCACCGTTTTTGTCTTCTATCTCGTACCCCATTTTTTTAATTTTATTTCTTAATTGATCTGCCAGATGAAATCTTCTTTTTTTTCTTAATTCTTCTCTTTCCAGAACTAGTTTCATAATCTCTTTTGGTATCTCTTCATTTTGAACTTTTAACTTTGAACTTTGAACTTGATCTAAGTTAAGTCCCAATATTTCGTCAAATTTAAAAAGCGATTGGGCTTTTGCAGAAGACGAATAATCAGCTTTTAAAAGCTCCCAAACAATTGCCAGGGCCTGAGGCATATTCATGTCATCATCAATCGCATTTTTAAATTTTTGCTCAAATTTTAAACAGCCTCGCAAGGCCTCCCCTTGCGAGGCTTCCGGTTTTTCTAAACTTGAGGTCTCTTCACGCAACCTGTTTAATGCAGTTTGAGCCGACTCTAATGCCTCAAAAGTAAAATTCATTTCTTGACGGTAATGTGTCTGAAAATATAAATATCGAAGCGCTAAAGGGTCATAACCTTTTTTTACAATGTCTTCTACCGTATAGAAATTCTGCAGACTTTTACTCATCTTTTCGTTCTCGACGACCAAGAAATTATGATGTACCCAATATTTAACAAACGGCCGACCCGACGCAGCCTCTGATTGCGCGATTTCATTAGTGTGGTGAATATTAATGTGATCTATCCCGCCTGTATGTATGTCAAAACTTACACCAAGTGCTTTCATCGACATCGCGCTACACTCTATGTGCCACCCGGGAAACCCGACTCCCCATGGACTCTCCCATTCCATCTGACGACGCGAAGCGGAGTCATCCTGAGCGAAGTCGAAGGATCTTCCATTCGAATAACTAAATTTCCATAAAGCAAAATCCGTCGGATTTTTCTTTTCTCCGATTCCGACTCTTGCCCCAATCTTTATCTTTTCCAAAGGTTGTCTCGAAAGCTTATTGTAATCTGGAAATTTCGAAGTATCAAAATAAATTCCGTCTGTTGTTTTATAAGTAAATCCTTTTTCTTCTAAAACCTCTACAAGTTCTATTTGCTCTTTGATGTGTTCTGTTGCCCTAAGCAAAAGATCCGGCATCTTAATATTAAGAAGTTTTATACTGTTTTTGAATTGATTTTCGAATTTTTTAGCGATTTCAAAAACTGAAAGACCGAATTTCTTCGCGCCTTTTTCCATTTTATCCTCGCCTTCGTCGGCTTCAGAAACCAAATGCCCGACATCTGTAATATTCATAACATGTTTTACGTTAAATCCG
>JAMDAA010000021.1 GCA_023484045.1 Patescibacteria group bacterium | reverse complement strand
CAGATTATTTTAAATATGGATGAAGTTTCTTCGACGATAGGAGAAAAACAAAATGTAAGATCAAGTGAGGCCTGGTCACGAGAAATTAATCGAGCTCTAAAAAAAGGAATACCACAAATCGGAACTGAACATTTGATCAAAGATGTATCCAAGCCCAACTTAGCAATGTCATTAATTTGGACATCTATGGGAGCTTGGATAAGTAGCTTATGGTTTATAAACGGAGGAAAACCCGAATATCAAGCTGCGGTTACAGCCATAAGTATTATTGCCCATCATAATTTTATCAATTTTTTCGCTCGAAACTTTAATTTTAAGGGAGAAGATGGGATGAGATTTTCTTTCTTTAATGGTCCAGAACTTGACAGAGCGCTTGTTTTAAGTGTTCTTTCGAGGACAAAAACTCTCGCAAAAGAAATTAAACAAATAAATTAGTGATTGACAAAGGTTTTTTAATACCTCTATAATTTAATTTACTTTAAATGAGACGAATGTCGAAAAAAACTGCCAAGAAATTCGAACCCCAAGAAATCGAAGTCGAAGAAACTCCAACTGTTCAATCGAAATTCAATAAAAAACTGTTAATATTTCCCCTTCTTTTATTGCTTGTGATCGTCGGTGTTTTTATTAAAGTGACAAACGATAAAAACAACATAACAAAGTTTAAGAATAAAACCCTTCCTGATCTCGTAAAAAAAATCGTAAACAATCCGAGCACAAAAATTAACATTGTGAACATTAAAGAAAGTAACGGCGTCTACGAATTTACACTCGAACTGGGAACTGGCGCGAATGCCCAAAAATACACTTCCTACATAACAAAAGACGGAAAAATTCTGTTTACCTCCGGCATAAAAACCGATGTTTTGGGACAGCAAACCCAAGCTCAGACTCAAACTCAAGCAAAAAAATTAACCTGTGATGATTTAACAAAAACAGAAACCCCAAATTTAACAGCATTTATCGTGTCTAATTGCCCTTACGGTCTTCAGATGCAAAGAGTCTTCAAAAAAGCGATCGAAGAAGCTCCCCAGCTCACATCGTTTTTGAACGTTAAATACATTGGAAGCATAACCGACGAAAAAATAATTTCGATGCACGGAGACAAAGAAGCTCAAGAAAATTTGAAACAGATATGTGTTCGGGAAGAACAAAAAGATAAATATTGGGATTACATCTCCTGCTATATTAAAGATGGTAATTCTGAGGCATGCTCAGCAACCGCGGGCGTAAACGTAACGCAAATTAGCTCATGTATCAGCGATAAAAATCGAGGTTTAAAATACGCTCAAAGCGACTTTGATCTGGCCAATAAACTAGGTGTCAGCGGCTCGCCTACTTTAATTTTGAATGGGAAACAGACTGTTTCTGAGTTTGATTTTGGAGGAAGAATACCGGATGCGATAAAACAAACTGTTTGTTGTGCTTCGAAAAATAAGCCGGGATTTTGTTCAAACACTCTTTCAAAAGACGAAGTCGCAGTTTCCTTCTCAAAAACCGATAGTAATGACTCAAGCGGAAACAACGCTCCAGCAAACTGCAATCAACAAAATAAAAACGATCACGTCACCCCTTGAGGAATTGAGTAAGAAGTATTATTAGAATAATCCCGAGGAGAAAAAACATAACATGAACCAGCGCAAAACCCTTCTTTTCCCTATGATGAATTTCGGGAAGCAAATCTGTCGCCGAAAGGTAAATAAAATTTCCCGTAACAATAGCAAGAAGAACAGGAATCACTGATTCAGATTGTTTTCCTACAAAATAGGTTAAAACAGCACCAAAAATTGCAACTAAACCCGTAAGCGCATTAAACCAAAAGACTTTCCCTCTTCCCCAACCTTTATGTATAAGAATTCCAAAATCACCGAGTTCGTGGGGAATTTCGTGGACAAAAACAGTAATGCTTGTAACAACTCCCAATGGAAAGCTTACCAGAAAAGTAGCGGCAATAGACATCCCGTCGACAAAATTATGAAGCGCATCCCCAAAAAGTAGAAAAGAAGCAGGAATTCTTACGCGTTCATCCCCGTCGTCATGATGATGTAAAAAAATGAACAATCTTTCAACAATAAAAAAGAAAACAAAGGCAAAAGTAACCCACAGAAAAACCTGATTTCCTCCTTTACCAACCGCTTCGGGGAAAGTATCCAAAAAACCAACTCCCAAAAGCGCACCGGCGCCAAAAGACACTAATGAAAAAGAAATTTTCTTTACAAGAGTCTTATGAAGAAGCAAGACTCCCACTAAAATTAATGAGAGTATGGACGCAAGAAAAGTAAATAGTAAAATAAATCCTAGCATTCTATTTATTATATATTAAGATATGATTTCAAACCCCGGAAATTCATCCATTTCGTCAACCCATTCAATATCAACTTTTTTTATTTCAGACAAATAAGGACCTTTTTTACATTCATCGATTATTTTTTCGATATTTTTCTTATCACCCTGAAATAAAGCCTCAACTTTTCCTCCTTCGATATTTTGTACAAATCCTTTTAAGCCGAGCTTTTCTGCTTCTTTTCTGACAAATTGCCTGTACCCTATCCCCTGAACAAACCCCGAAATCACGACATGCGCTGTTGTCATAAATTAAAAATATGTACCGATTTTTGCGAAAATCAGATATTTAAAAAAACGCGCGATAAAAACAATTATAAAATATTTGATCGGAGAAAAACCCAAGACTCCGGCTAATATCCCGAACGAATCGAAAATCGGGTTTGGAACAAACGCCGCGATAAATAGAACCCAACTCCCGTGTTTTTTAAAAAAATGAACTAAAACATTGTACCATATTTTTTTATTGAACTTGTTGCTTAAAAGCCTGCGACCGGAAGAACCGACGATAAAACTAAGCATGTCACCCAAAGACGCTCCGAGTGACGCAACTAACGCGACAAAAAATAATGGGTAAATCGCACCTCCGGCGATGACTGCAAAAAAAGAAGGCGCGGAAATAAAAAATGAAGCGTTTGATACAAAATTAATGATAAATATTCCAAGCAATCCCAAACTTATGGATTCTTTAAAAAAATCCCTAAAAATGAAAAACGCGATCGACGAAAGAATCGATAAAACAAAAATTACTGCCGGAACTATTTTATTTGAATTTGATTTAATTTTTTTTAACTCCATCCCAACGTAAAAAACATCGCGACTGCGGCTATCCCCATCGCAAAAAATGTAAGCGAAACTAATATTTTCGATAACCGCCCGCTTTTATATTGTCCCATTATTTTTTTGTCTTTTGCTATTTTTCCGATTAAAAAAATCAACGGCACCGCAACCACTCCATTGATCACAGCCGTAAAAATAAGCGCCTTCATGGGATCGATACCGATAAAATTAATCAGCAAACCAATAACAGTCGCTATTGTAATAATTCCATAAAAACCATGGGCTTTTTTCAATTTTAAATAAAGACCTTCTTTCCAATTAAACGATTCCGAGAGAGCGTAGGCAGCCGAACCGGCGAGTACAGGCACAGAAAGTAAGCCAAGACCGATAATTCCTATGGCAAAAATAAGTTTTGCGAGTAAACCGGCGTTTGGGAAACTACTCACGAGAGGTTCGATCGCTTTTGCGGCGTCTGCTGCGCTTGCGATATTAGTAATTCCATTTGCGTGAAGCACTGTCGCAGAGACTACGATAATCGCCCAAGTCCCCAACTCGGAAAACAGCATCCCCATAAAATTATCGATGCGTAAATTTCGGATAAAAGTCGTGCTAATTTTGGGCCTACCTCCAATTTTAGAAATGTGACTCGCTCTTTCTTCTTCCACCTCTTCTGACGCCTGCCAAAAAAACATATAAGGAGAGATTGTTGTTCCTAAAACCCCTGTTATGATAAAGAAAAAACCAAAACTTAATTCGAAATGCGGAATGAATGTTGCTTTTAAAATTTCCATCCATGGTTCTGAAACGATAAAAACCGTAATTGGATAAGCAAGGAGCGACAAAACCAACCATTTTAGAATTTTCGAATAAACCTTGTAAGACGTAAATATCTCAAGAATAAGTATTACTGCGACATAAAAAATAGCCAGGGCCGAAAAATTAATGGGAAAAATAAGATTTGTGGCCGCTGCCATCGCACCGATATCTGCACCGATATTAATCGTGTTTGCAACCAAAACCAAAATCGCGACCGAATAAAGAATTTTTTTACTATAATTTTCGCGGACAACTTTGGCGATACCTTTTCCTGTCACCGCTCCGATTCTGGCGCAGGCTTCTTGAACGGCCGTCTGAAGAGGCAACATAAAAAGCGCTGTCCATAATTGTCCGTAACCAAATTGAGCCCCGGTCTGCGAATAAGTGGCAATTCCCGACGGATCGTCGTCGGCAGCCCCCGTTACAACCCCTGGCCCCAACATTCCGATGAATTTTTTAATCTTTTTTATCATTATCTCTATATTTTTTTATTTGTAATTTTTGAGATTTGCTTGTCCTCCGAAGCTTTAGCAAAGGAGGAAGTTTTAAGTTCTTTTAATTTCCACATAAAAAGCGCGACTTTGTTTCTCGCATTACTGTCTGAGACATAAGACAATGCTTTTTCCAAGATCGAACGATGAACAGTTTTGGCGAGCTTGATATACATACTTCTGTGTTTGTAGTCATTAAGCTCTTCCGCAAGATAAATCCCAAAAGACTGAAATTCCCGCGAAATATATTTATCTTTTTGGGGATCAAATTTTTTAAGTATTTGCCCAACCGATTGCATTTGGAATAATTATACAATAATTATTGAGGCAAGGGTTTATACCGAGGACGGATTCTTTCTAAATCATTAAGGCAGTCATTGCAAAAATGGAGATTACGGGTCCTTTCTTGAATCGTGAGCTCAGCCCATTCTTGAATAGACATTCCTTGTCTCATCGTACAAATGTTTGTGCAATGATCTCCGAGCTTGTGTTCGATGTTGTAGTTTCGATTTGGCAGACCGAACATGTGACCGACTTCGTGACGAAGCAGTCTCCTTGTCATGTCGTTTCGCAAATTCGGATCTCGAACGCTTTCTAGTCTCCTTACCGATTGAATCGACGCTGGAAACGCCCTCCGAGTTGACCCAAAGACAAAATTTATAAAACTCCCGTCTTCTCCTCTCGTGTTTAAATCGTGGTTAATAACAAAAACTTCCCAGTGAGGTTGAACCTGCCAGGGTTCTTGATAAAAAAGTCTTTGAATTTCTTCAACATCAACTTGTAAACCAAATCCAGCATCTCTTCTAAGAGTTTGCCTCCTAAATGCTGTATCGACATACCAATCCCCATCAGAAAAATCACCCAAAGCAAACCTCTGCGAACCTACAACAGTTAGATCTCTTCTTTGCCCGGAAGCATCTAGCGCATCACTAACTCCTTGTAGCGCAGCCTGCGCACGATCAGACGGGACATTACTTGTCCACATAACGCAAATTGGGACAAGATATTGATGACGAATTTCCTGCCGGCGAACAAGCTCCGCCTGGGGAATTATTCTTATTCTCTCTGTCATGAAAGCTATTTTAACACAAACTTTTTTCTTATTCTAGCAATCTTTTTGAGGAGACGGCTTGCAAACGTTGCCCTGCAGTCTCTTCTATTAAGATTAACATTGAACTTCTCAAAACAAGTGTTCCCCAAAAAGCAATAAAACAATAGAACAATACAATGTATGATATATCGATATATGATGTAATGATGAATTAAAAATTAACTTTTATCGTGTGTTAAACCTGTTCATCGCTTTTTCTAAACCATTTTCAAGACCAAAACTGATCGCCTTTACTCCCCTTTTTATTAGATCTTTAACTTTTCTTTTCTCGTTGCTTGTGAAGTCCTCCAAAACAAAATCGTCAATGTGTTTCTGTTTTTGAGTTTTTGTTTTTATTCGCTCGTCATTTCCGATTCCGAGTCTAAATCTCCAGAATTTGTCAGTTCCCAAAGATTTAATTATCGACTCAACTCCTCTGTGTCCTGCTGATGCGCCACCATTTCGTATTTTCATAAATCCTAATGGAAGATCTATTTCATCGTGAACAATCCAAATATCATCTGGGTTGATTTTGAAAAATTGACTTATGATCAAAACAGCAAGCCCCGAGTTATTCATATAAGTCTTGGGCTTGGCGAGAATGATCTTTTCCAAAAGAGCTTGGCCTGATCCGGCTTTAGACGGAGAACGGCGCTGCCATTCAATCTGCGCAATGTCTCCTTTAAATTTTTTGCTATCGTCCCAAACAGTTTTATCGATCGGTTCATACTCTTGAAAAAACTTCTCGACCACCATAAAACCCATATTATGACGGGTGTTTTGATATTTCTCTCCCGGATTTCCAAGACCCACTATAAGTTTCATCTTAATAAACAAATACTACAAATTTCAAATAAACAAATCAATGAGAAATAATTATTCGTTCAAAAATCAAATATCAAAGATCAAATCCAAGCTAAAAGTTCAAAACCAAAACCCTCTTCGCTCCAAAGATTTAAGTTTTGATCTAGGTTTTGACATTTGCACTTTGCGCTTTGAACTTTTGTATTAGGATTGATTTGTAATTTGCTTATTTGTTTATTTGCTTATTTAAAATTTTAATGACTTCATCATCTGAGACCTGTGGGAATTCTTTATAAAATTGTCCGACAGCGTAAAAATTTTCAACCTTTTTTAGGGAGATAATTTCGTCAAAATATCTTTTGATTTCTTGATATGTATTTTTTGCGATAACAGGCACTGCAAGTGTTATTTTTTTTGCCTTACTTTTTTTTAAATATTTTTGCGCGCAAAGAACGGTCGCTCCGGTTGCAACTCCATCATCGACCAGAATTATTATTTTATTTTTTATTTCCAGAGCTTTTCGAGAACTCCTAAATTCAATTTCTTTATGGGCTTGCTCTTTTTCTTTTTGAAGTTTTAGGATTTTAAGATCTCCTTTATCTAAATTTAGTGATTTGATAATACTTTCGTCCCAATAAACCGTATTGGAAGGACCGACGGCGCCGATCGCGAGTTCGGGATTACCCGGCACGCCGATCTTTTTGATAACCAAAATGTCTAAAGGCAAAGTAAGCGTATCTGCAACTATCTTACCTATCGCAACACCGCCTCTTGGGATCGCTAAAATCAGAAGATTTTTAAAACCGATGAATTTTTCAAGTTTACGCAATAAAAGTCTCGCCGCTTCTTCTCGGTTCTCAAACATAAAACGATCTTCTATTTATAATACGGTTTTATCTGGAACAAAACGTAAAGCCAGATTAAAGGAAAAATCAGGCTTCCCAGAGATAAAGAAACGATCGCCGAAAGAATACCTAATATTTCGCTCCAAAATAAAAGGCGTCCATCCTGGTGCCTTTTTTTTAAAAAGGCTCGGGACAGCGACTACCATCAAAACGCTCGCGATAAGGCTTATAACAGCGACTGCTATTAAACCCGTCGCGGCTTTAACTCCCCCTCCCAAAAGAATAAGCGGAGAAAAAACGGTCGATAACCCGAAAGCCGACAATGATCCTATGACCCCGATTATTCCCAAGATTAAAGCGAGCCACGGAGTAATCGAAACGATAAATTCGTTCGCGGATTTCGGAAGCGGAGGAAGTTTTAAAAATAAATTTTCGATCGGTTTTATAAAACCTTTAGAACTACTTTCTGCCATAATTTTCACCTCCTGCTTGAAACTCTTAACGAGTTTCAACGAGTTTTAGAGTTTCTAGCATCCGCCGAAGTGCCCCTCGTTTGCGATGACGTAGACCTCGAACCGAGGTAAACGAAGGCGGACAAACATCTATATCTAGTCTAAAGAGGAATTGATCTAAAAGTCAAGGCCCATCTGACTAATGTTTTTTTTCTCCGGCGAAGACGGATCGCTCCAAATCTTAACTTTTCCGTACTCGCCGTCAAAACCAGGTTCGACAACAATATTACCTCCTCTAACAAGTAAGACTCCTTCTGCGATTTTTTCTCCTGCTTGCTTTTTTATTTCTTCGATCGAATGTCTTAAAAGAATTTTATTTTCTGATCCCAGCTTTTCGCATAACTCATCAAACAGTATTTTTACTTTAATGCTCGAAACTGTCGACCCCATACTCTCTGCGATAATTTCGACAAGCGGGACAAGTCTCACAAACGGTGGATGTTTTCCTGTCGGATCGCAGATCCATTTTATCCCGTTTTCATTATTTTTGACCTTAATCCTGTAATCAATAGATTTATCAGCCAACTCATCAACCCGATGCATTACTCCAACTGTTAACGGCTTATGACACACAGGGCATATTGTCCCCAATTTTCTTGAGTCTTCCGGGCTTTGTACAAATTTACAGTTTCTGTGACCCGTATAATGATATTTCCCCTCTTCCGGATGAAACTCAATCGTGTACCCGATTTTTAATTTATCGCTTTTTTGCATAACAGCAAGTTTTATATCTTTAAAACCGATCTCTGTCTGATCTCCTTTTGTTATAAAGACAGTCGCTTCGCGCCCCATCTTCATCGGAGAATGCGAGTCGGAAGAAGAAAGAATCGAGCGGGTTTCGAGTTCTTTTATCCGCCAATTCATGTCCGGGTCGCTTGAGAGTCCTGTTTCTATCCCGTAAATATACTTTGAATAATCACCAAAACACTCCTCGATCGAATTAAAGCCGGAATTAGATCCGAACATCGAAAACCATGGCGTCCAAATATGACACGGTATTAAAAAAGCATTTTCGTCGATCCCGAGCACCATTTCCAAAAGGTTTTTCGACGAAATCCCGATTATCGGCCTTCCGTCTGACGAAAGATTGCATCCCCGGCGGATTAATTCTTTACTGATTTTCTCAACGGTTTCAAAACCCGGCACTAAAACCAGATTATGAACTCTTCTTGCCCTACCGCCTTGGGAGTAGATACTCGAAATCTCAGTTGATAAAATGAACAATGTTTCCTTTTCCGTTTCCTCTAGTTTTGAGTTTTGAGATGTAGATTTGAGATTTGAGATTTGAGATTTGAGCTTGAAAAGTCCGTCCGACTTTTCTTCTAATTGATTCCTAACTTCTCTGATCCATAAAGGATGTGTCCAATCGGGAATCGGCAGAATATCTAAACCTTTTTTCTTGGCCCACAAAGCCATAGTTGGTAATACCATATCCTGAGATACGGCGCGCGAGTATTTACTGTGAACATGAAGATCTGCTATGTATTCCATTATTTCGATTGATCTTTATACATCTGAATCAGTTCTTTAACTGTTGTCGCGTCTTCTGGTTTTTTGTCTTTATCTCGAAATGACACTAATCGCGGAAAACGTAATGCATAACCCGGCTCGTCTATAGTTTTTCCGGCTGTGTGAATCGGCGAACGCGTAATCTCGTCTGCCAAAACTTCGATCACGATTTCTGGTTTAATCCAAACAGAAGGCGTTATAAGCGAATTAACCCGGGCAGGTTTATGATCAACTTTTATTTTATCTGCGCGCTTATGAACTTCTCGCCATTCGTTGTCGGATAAACCCGTGCCAATTTTAGAAACACTTATGAATTCGTCTTTTTCCTGATCGTAAACACCGACGAGGAGTGCCCCGGCGCCAAATGAGATTCTTTTACCTTTCCCTGTGACGTAACCCAAAATAACACAATCGATCGTATCATTAAGTTCGCCTGCAGAATGTCTTTTTAGTTTTACCCAGTTAAAATTTCGAGCCCCAGCTTCATATTTACTTTCAAGTTTTTTAACCACAATACCCTCAAGACCTTTTGAAATCGAATCCTCTAAGAGAATCGTGAGGGTTTTTGCATCTGAAACAATTTGATTTTTTGTCGGAATTAACACTCCGTCCTCTCTTACTGTTTCTTTAAGAATTTCGAGCCTTTTCGAAAGCGGTTCGTCGATTAAAGATTTTCCATTTTTATATAAAATATCAAACACAAAAGCTTTAAGCGGAAGCTTTAGTGCCATTTCTGCGATTCCGTGTTTTCTTCTCCTTTTTGTCGTTTCCTGAAACGGCAAAAATTCTTCGGAGTCGGGATTATACGCGAGTGCCTCTGTATCTAAAATGGCTGTCTCGGCGTGGACTTGTTTTTTTGTCGCCTCGATAAGCTCGGGGAACATGTGTGTCATATTTTCCAAGTTCCTTGAATACATCGAGATATTGCTCCCGTTTTTGTGAACTTGAACCCTGAACCCATCGTATTTGTATTGAACATCGACTTTTTCCATTTTTTCGATCGCTTTTTCTGGATTCGGAAGCCTCTCACAAAGCTCGGATCGTATCGGCTTTCCGACTTGAACGGTTAATTTTTCAATAGCCGAAAGACCTTTTTCTTTTAGGGTTTTTGCGATAAGTCCTAGGTCCGAAGTCCTGTTGTACGCATTTTCCAAAAGCTTTCTTTTGCTTTTATCTCCTAAAATCGCTTTCGCAAGTCCGTCTAAAATCGTCGGATCACCGATCCCTAAGCGTAAATTTCCGAGCGGAATTCTGACCAAATATTTTGCAGACGACGAATCCATGTTTTTTAAAAGATCGATTAATAAATTTTGTCTTTTTTCGACTGTCCCTTCCCCATTTGTTTTTGCGATTTTTGTTAAAACTTCAAAAACTTTTTCCACCGATAGTTTTGAATTTTGAATTTTGAATTTTGAGTTTAGTCGCTCTGCGGCTATTCCCATGTCTCCGAGTTTATTATAAAGTTTAATTACGTCTTCTTTTGTTAAACCGTAGGCCGAAGCGATCGATTGTGCAACGGTTTTTTCCGCCATTCCGATTTCCAGGCTTTCGAAAAACGGCGCGATTCTTCCCTGAACTAAATACGTTATTTTTTCGATCTCGTCTTTTTCCGACTTTTTGAAAAGATCCGAAAGAATATCGATTAAAGCAAGTCTCGAAGAAGTACCCTCTAGTTTCTCAAAATACTCTGACAATTGACAAAAAATCATATAATAGTATTATAGTAATTATTAGGTAATATTGTATCATAACAATATTTTTTTATGGTCCAGAGAATAGAATTTGAGCCAAGGCTTAATTTTCGACAAAGAATTGAACCAGAATTTCGAGTTCCTTTTTCTCTATGGTTCTTAGAGATATCAACAATTAGATCATTAGAAGAAATTTTACGCTCCTCTGCTTTTGCCAAAGAGCCATCTCCCGAAGTTCGATATTTCTTAAATTTAGCATTAGAAGGCTCAGATAAAACCGAATTTATATTGTCAAACCTTCGTCGAGCAAAAACTGCCGACATAGTTACAGATCATGCAGGTTACGACTTTAATTTTTCGGATGAACAAAATGAGAAAATGCACGTAAAAACAGGGGTTTTTGTCCTTGACAAACCATCTGCTTTCACCGAAGCATTCAGACACAATGTGGGGAATTCTTTGAGTACCGTTAGTGGATTTCCTTCAATGGTAGATAGATTTTCAAAATTGAATAGTTCGATAAGAGAAGCAATAGAAATCCGTAAATCTTTTCCAAAAACTCATCATATATTACATTTTTTGTCACAAGCAGAAAAAATAATCGCGATCGTTGGCGAAGATAGAATAGGACTAGCTCTTCCTCCTTTATGTCCGAATCCGATTTTTACAAACCATACCGATAGACCGAGAAGTCGTATCGCAGCGTAATATAATATTAATTTATTACATACCGCGCGCCTTTTGTTACGCCTTGTTTTTTTACAATACCCGAGTCGAGGAGAACCTTTAATTCGTTTAAGATCGTGTCCTCTGATACCATCGGAAACAGAGTTTCGAACGCTTGATTTTGGAGATATCCAACTTCCTGAATATATTCGATAATTTTTAGTTGTCGATCGGTCAACATTACGGGTTTTCCGCCTAATTTTTGCCGGAGTTTTCCGTCGATCGAAATCTTTTCAACTTTATCTTTAATTTTAGAAAACTCGATCGCTAAACCTTTAGTAAAATATTCAAGCCAATGTGTTAAATCTCCGTTTTGTTTTTCGACCGATTGGAGCGCTTTGTAATATGACGGCGCGTCGCTGTCAAAATATTCTTCGAGCGAAAAGAATTTTCTAATGTCATAATTTTCCTGAAATAAAATTAAAGTCGACAAAGCCCTCGCGACCCGACCGTTTCCGTCCAAAAAAGGGTGAATTCTAACCAGTTCATAATGAACAATTCCACTCTTCAAAACAGGATGTATACCTTGTTCTGATTGACTATTTATATACGCCAAAAAATCGTTAATTAATTGTTTTATGTCTTCTGCCGGTGGCGGCTTAAAAGACACTTCCCCACTCTGACTATTTCTAATCACAACTTGAGTTTTCCGATATTCTCCGCATTTTTCTTCCGGCAAAATTTTTTCAACCGTTATTTTATGGATAGTTTTTACCGTCTCTTCTTCGATTTGCGTTTTGAGTTCTCGCCCTGAGCGAAGCCGAAGGGTTGAGTTTTGAGATTGGTTTATATATCCCATTACCTTTCTGTAATTTATTACTTCTTGGATATCGCGGTCTCTTGCGACAACGTCTTGTCCTTCGATCACCTTTTCTGCCTGACTCAGATTGAGTTTATTTCCTTCTATATGAGTACCAAAATGGATACTTCTAACTAAAGCGTCTTTTCTGAATTCTCTCTCATAATACGGAAGAAGCGGTGCGTGTTCGATTACTTCTTTTGAAGCTTCTATTGTGCCGATGTTCTTTAAGATATTGTTGGTAATGGTGAACTTAGGAATATACATAAAACTCAAATCTCAAAACCACAGATCAAAATTCAAAAATTCGAAGATTATAAAGTTTTGAGTTTTAAGTTTTGGTTTTGATTTTTGCCTTTTGAACTTTGAGCTTAATTTATTAACGCATATTTCCCGAAAAAAATCAATATGATATAATTTACTTATGGCCGAAGAAACTAAAAAAATGCATATCGAAATCATAAGACAAATGTTAACGCTTTCAACAAGCGCGTTCGGTTTGGTCGCGGCTTTAGCATGGAACAGTGTAATCCAGGAATTCGTGAACGATTACGTTAAAAAATGGTTGCCCCAAGGAAGCGGAATCTTTTCCCTTTTGATATACGCAATAATCGTAACTATTCTAGCGGTTTTAGTAACACTTCAACTTTCCAGAGTCCTTCAAAAACTCGAATCAAAGAAGTAATTCCTTCATTATTTTTGGAATCTCGTCGGCAAGATCGGTGGCATTAAAATAGGGACCGACTTTTTTGTAAAGCGTGCCGCCTGCTTTTTTATTGATAAAACTTGCCGAACACGCGGCTAAAAATAAATCATTTTTACAAGCCAGAGCCGCGACAAGTCCCGCTAAAACATCGCCTGTCCCGCCTTTTGTCATCCCCTCGTTTCCGCCTTCCACTTCAACGCATCCTGATCGACCGCAAATAATATCTTTTTTCCCTTTTAGAAGAATTACGCAGTTATATTTTTTCGACATTTCAAAAACATTAATTTCATTTGCTTCAACTCCAAAAAGATCGGAAAATTCTCTCACGTGGGGGGTTATAATAACATTTCCGTTTAACTGTTTTAATAAGTCCGGCTCGATCTCTGTGAGCGAACCCGCGTCCAAAACCCATTTTTTACCGAGCTTTGAATAGTCGTTTATTATTTTTTCCGTGAGCGCTTTTGTCGATTCTTCGTCTTTTGACCTTCCCTCCTCTCTCGGAAGCCCCGGACCTAAAAGAATCGCATCGGATTCATTAACATAATCGTTAATTTTTTCTCTCGGTACCACGATAAAATCAAAAATTTCGCTTTTTAGCTTTTGGGTTATTTCGTTGTTTTCGGGAACGGATGCATAAAAAACCATATCTACGATCCGCGACGCAACTTTTAAAGCCCATAAAGAGGCTCCGTGAAAAAGATGCGAACCGCCGACTATCAAAAGTTTACCGTTTTGACCCTTATGCGAAACCGAAATCGGCTTATATAATTTCTTAAGATCTCCTGGATTAAATTTTTCCATTCTATTACTCCTTTCCAAGAGTTATTATATCGATTTTTTTGATCAATTGCTTCGGGATAAATTCTTTATGAGTTGTCGTGATAACGGTCTGCTGTTTATCAACGATTTCTAAAACCAATTCTATGTGTTTTTCGTCGAGTTCAGAGAATATATCGTCCAAGAGAAACGCCGGCCTAAGATTTAATTTCTTTTCGATAAACGAAAGTTGCAATAATTTTAACTGCAAAATTACCAATCTTTGCTGTCCGCGAGAAGCAAAAAACTTTACGTTATGAGTCGTCTGTCGACTATTGTTAAACATAAAAACACTAAAATCATCTCTATGGGGACCAACTAAAGTCACAGTCGCACCAACCTCGGCCTCTTTATATTGTAACAGTCGATCTTTTGAAATAATGCTTTTATCGTAAGTAATTAAAAAGTCGAAAATTTCTTTATCACTATTGTTTAAAAATTCGACAAATTCCCCTCTTTTTTTAGTAATCGCTTCTCCGTTTTTTATTAAAAGCTCGTCCCAATATTCAAACTGCTTTTCGTTCCTTCGGCCTGTAATTTTAACTTGCTCTAATAATGCATTTCTCTGCCTTAAACCTTTTTCGTAAGAGGTTAACGCGATTCTGTAATCTCTGTCTACTTGTTCTAAAACCGAATTCAAAAAATTTCTGCGAAGAAAAGGTGAATCAACGATAATGTCTAAATCCTCGGGTGAAAACATAACAGTCTGAAAATTACCCATAAAGTCAATCTTCCTTTTTGGGACGCCGTTAACCAAATATTTTTTCGATGGCTTATCATTTCCTTCGAGTCTTCCGTTTGTTATAACTATTTCTAAACCGGTCTTTTCGTTATTTGATATTATTTCTCCTTTTATCCGCGCGATATCATCGTTAAATATGATTGCTTCAAAATCTTTGCCTGCCCGAAAACTACTACCGGTTGAAATAAAATAAATCGCCTCTAAAAGATTAGTCTTACCCGAAGTATTGGGCCCAACGATTACCGTGCAATTTTTGCCGAATTTGAATTCTGATTTTTTATAACTCCGAAAATTCTGAAGAGAAATTGAACTAAGAAACATAAACTACCTGTCCTAATCCTGATTTTACCAATATTTTACCGTTTTCGAATACTTTTGTTCCGCGAATGAATACTTTTCGAATCTGTCCTTTAACCCTCCAGCCATTAAACGGCGACCAACCGCATTTAGTAAACAATTTTTCATTTTTAATAAAATAAGATTTATCTAAATCAATTTCTATTTTTGTTTCTTTATTTTGCTTTATATTAAAAATTTTAGCCGGATTTTTATAGCAAAGCCTTAAAACATCGTCGATTGTTAATCTACCATCCGAAACTGCAGTTAGAAGAAGAGGGAGAGTTGTTTCAACGCCCGGGACACCGAAGGGCGGATTTTTTGATTTCTTTTCTTCGATCGTGTGTGGCGCGTGATCCGATTCGACGACATCGATAAAAGAGAGGTTTTTCCAAAGAAAATCTTGATCTTTTCTTGTTGCGAGTGGGGGCTTCATTCTACCAAAAGGGCCTAAAACCTTTTCGTCTTTTTCAGTCAAAAAAAGATGGTGAGGAGTTACTCCGCACGTAATCGGCAAGTTCTCTTTTTTTGCTTTTATGATTTGCTTGAGTTCTGATTTTAAACTTATGTGACAGATATGAACCGTGTGTTTAATTTTTTGAATAATTTCGATAATATCCCGAACGCTCCTCTCCTCCGCGTGAACTAGAATCGGTTTTTTGGGAATTATCTCTGTCCACGCCTTAAATATGTTTTCAAGATTTTTTTTGTCGATTAAAAAATTTCCCGTTGTCTGATTTAAATACAGTTTTAATCCAAATACCTTGTCTTTAACTCGCGCAAATTCGTTTAGATTATCCCCGAGCGATCCGAAATAAAAGCCGACATCAGAAATGATCTTTTTTTGAGCTATTAATATTTTCTTGTTGAGAATGACCGAACTTGTTATAGGGATCTTATTGTTGGGCATATCCAAAATTGTTGTAAAACCACCTGCTAGCGCGGCGCAAGTTCCCGTATAAAAATCTTCTTTCTTTGTTTGTCCTGGATCGCGAAGGTGAACGTGCGGATCGATCAAGCCCGGAAGCACTAAAGTTTTCATATTCTAACGTAGTCATCCCACGATTTAATCGCTAACTTATCGATATCTTTTTCTGTAATCGCTTTTATAAATACCTCTGCTTTCTGGCGGTTAGTAAAAAGCGGAATGTTGTGATCAACGGCAAAACGCCGGATCGCGTAATCGTCATCGATAATTTTTTTTATATGAGAATCGACGATATTAATCGCCAAATCCACTTTACCTTTCTGAAAGTATTCTAAAATATTTGGTGATTTTTTTTCATGAATTTTATACAGTTTTTTTGCTCTTATTTTGTTTCTAATAAGAAATTCCGTTGTATGTTCTGTTGCGTATATTTGTAATTTCAATTTTTCTAAGTTTTTCGCTTGCTCGAGAAATTTAATTCTATTTTCCTCTCCTCCGATGCCTAAAAAAATTCCTTTTTTCGGAATTTTCCCTCCGACCGCCAACTCCCCTTTTAAAAACGCTTCTTCGACATCTTCTCCGAAACACGCGACTTCCCCGGTCGAAGCCATTTCGACGTGCAAAATCGGATCTGCACCTGCTAATCTCGCAAAAGAAAATTGCGCAACTTTTACCGCAACAAAATTGTCAGTAATAATTTTATTGACTAAATCATTTTTGTTAAAGAATGCGTTTACACAATAATTTATAAAATCGATTCCCGTTACTTTTGAAATAAAAGGGAAAGTTCTTGAGGCACGAAGATTAATCTCGATAACTTGTATCTCATTGTCTTTGGCCAAAAACTGAATATTAAAAGGTCCGCTTATTAAAAGCGCTCGAGCGAGCTTTTGTGCTACATCTTCTATCTTCCTTTGCGTTTCAACATAAATTCTCTGCGAAGGCAAAACGATCGTTGCATCTCCCGAATGAACTCCGGCATTTTCGATGTGCTCTGAAATAACTCCCGCTTTAATTTCTCCTTGCTGGGCAACAGCATCAAACTCTATTTCTTTTGCTTCTTCGATAAATTTTGTAATCGTTATCGGATATTCTTTAGAAACTAACGTTGCTCCTTTTAAAAACCACGATAATTCTTCTTTATTGTGGCAAATTCTCATTAAAGTTCCCGACAAAACGTAAGACGGACGTATCAATATGGGATAACCAACTTTTTCGCAAAAAGAAATTGCATTTTTTTGACTGCTAAATTTATTCCAGGCCGGTTGAGAAACGTTAATTTCATCAAGAAGTTTTGAAAATTTACTCCGATCCTCCGCGCGATCGATATTCGACGGATCTGTACCTAATATTTTTGCCCCGTAGGCCTTAAGCGATTTTGCGCGGTTGTTCGGAGTCTGTCCACCGACAGAAACGATTGCACCATAAGGTTTTTCAAAATCATAAATATCTGCGATGCGCTCGAAAGTCAATTCTTCAAAATAAAGCCTGTCGGAAATGTCATAGTCCGTCGACACAGTCTCGGGATTACAATTTATGATTATCGATTTTTTCCCGTGTTTTTTTAAAGCGAGTGCTGTATTAACACTTGTCCAATCAAACTCAACCGAAGAACCTATTCTGTATGGACCAGATCCCAAAACTACAACCCCACTTTTTTTTAACGGCTCTATATCGTTATGATTTCCGTTATAAGTAACGTAAAGATAATTTGTTTTTGCGGGAAATTCTCCTGCTAATGTATCTATTTGAAAAACTGAAGGCAAAATATTATATTTTTTGCGTAAGCTTCTAATTTTCAAACCCGTTGTTCCGACCAATTGACCGATCTTTTTATCCGAAAACCCAATCTGCTTAAGATAAAATAGTTTTTCTTTTGTTAAATCACTAATATCTTTAGACACCGACTCTTCTGCTTCGACAATTTTTTTTATTCTTTCTAAAAACCACGGATCGATACCCGTCAGGTTATATATTTTTCCGACCGGTATTTTTTCTTTTAAAGCGTGTGCGATCGTGAACATACGTTTTGGAGTCGGAATTCTAAGAGAATCTTCGATCGAACCGTTTTTCAAAAGAAGTTTACTGGTTGCTCCTTCAAAATCCAAATCAAGCATGCGAATCGCCTTTTGATACGCTTCTTCAAATTTTCTTCCGATACCCATAACTTCTCCCACGGATTTCATACTGCTCCCGATCGTCTCGTCTGCGCCTTTAAATTTTTCGATATCCCAACGCGGAATTTTAACAACTATATAATCGAGCGCTGGTTCAAAACACGCGGCAGTAACCTTAGTTACTTTATTTTTAATCTTTGTTAAATTAGCTCCTAGCGCGAGTTTTGCTGCGACATACGCGAGCGGATAACCTGTTGCCTTGGATGCAAGAGCAGAACTCCGAGAGAGGCGGGCGTTGACTTCGATTACATAGTATTCAAGCGGTTGATCATTAATATTCTGAGACTCAACAGGCTCAACCCCTGGGGTTGAGCGGGGATGAGGATTTAACGCAAATTGAACATTACATTCTCCGATTATCTCAAGACTTCTTACGATTTTAATCGCGGCCGCCCGAAGGACATGGTATTCAAAATTGGTTAGAGTTTGACTCGGGGCAACAACGATCGACTCGCCCGTATGAATTCCTAGAGGATCCATATTTTCCATATTACAAACCGTTACGCAATTATCATCCTTATCCCTTACGACTTCGTATTCGACCTCTTTGCAGTGATATAAATATTTTTCAACCAGAATCTGCTGGACAAAAGAAAATGCGACAGTCGCGACTTTTTCTAGTTCTTTACTATCTCTTGCGATACCCGAACCTTGTCCACCCAATGCAAAGCCCGATCTTAGCATCACCGGGTATCCGATTTTCTCTGCGATCTTTATCGCATCTTCGACCGACGCTGCGGCCCGACTTTCTGGAATCGGAATGCCGATTCTTTTAAGATGCTCTGCAAACTTATGTCGGTCTTCGGTTAGAATAACTGCCGAAATCGGAGTACCGAGTATCTCAACATTATATTTTTTAAGTATTCCTTTTTCATACAGCTTGATTCCGCAATTGAGCGCTGTTTGACCACCAAACGATAATAAAATTCCGTCCGGCCTTTCTTTTTTAATAATCTTTTCGACGAAAAAATCGTTCACCGGCAAAAAATAAACCGTGTCGGCTAAAAATTTTGAGGTTTGAATCGTCGCGATATTCGGATTTACAAGAATTGTTTTAATCCCTTCTTCTTTAATCGCCTTAATCGCCTGGGAACCTGAGTAATCAAATTCTCCTGCTTCTCCGATTTTTAATGCTCCCGAACCCAAAACTAAAATTTTTTTTATTTTTTTCATATAAATTTCAAAAATTCGTCGAAAATCCACTCCGTGTCGGTCGGTCCCGGACTCGCTTCGGGATGAAACTGCACCGACATAAAAGGCAAGTTTTCGTGAATTATGCCTTCGTTTGAACCGTCGTTTGCGTTTTCAAACCAAACTTTAAAACCGGGCGGAACCTTACTGACCGCAAAACCGTGATTTTGCGTGGTAATAAAACATCTCCCCGATTCTTTTAAAACACAGGGTTGATTCTGGCTCCGGTGACCAAATTTTAATTTATGAGTATCTCCCTCTGCGGCGAGCGCGAGTAGTTGATGCCCGAGACAAATTCCTAGAATTGGAATCTTTTTTTTCAACGCCTTTTTAATCGTTATTATGGTCTCGTTGACCTTTTTCGGGTCTCCCGGACCGCTCGAAACCACAATTCCGTCAATTTTTTTTATCTCCGGGTTATTAAATAAATCATAATTCCACGGAACAATCGTAATCCGAAGTCCCCTTTTTAACAAACATCTCTTTATGTTTTCTTTAACACCGCAGTCTATGATCATTATGTTTTTTGACCCATCCCCGATTTTTTGAATCTTCGATGAAGAAACGGTTTCTACTAAATTTTCTTTGTCCGGATTATAAAAGGAAATTTCTTCACCTATAATGATTTTTCCGAGCATCGTTCCTTTTGCCCTTATTTTTTGAGTTAAAAATCTCGTATCGGAAATTTCTAAAGCCGGAATTTTCTCATTTTTTAGCCACATCCCTAAAGATATCTCGCTTAAAAAGTGAGAAGGAGTATTGTTGTGTGTCGAAACAATAAGTCCGGAAACCTTTATATTATCCGATTCCCAATATTTTTTATTTTGAACTCCATAATTTCCGATTAGAGGATACGTAAAAATAAGGATTTGTCCTTTGTAGGAAGGGTCTGTGAGACTTTCGGGGTATCCAACCATGCCGGTTGAAAACACGACTTCACCGGCAGTGCTTTTTTCAAACCCGAAACTCTTTCCTTCAAAAACCGAGCCGTCTTCAAAAATAAGTTTTCCGATCATACTTTTCCAAGAATTAAGGCCAAAAGCGCCATTCTCACATACATTCCATTTCGTATTTGTGATTTAAGATAAACCGCCCTCGGATCGCTGTCGACTTCTTGTTCTATCTCGCCAATCCTTGGCAACGGGTGCATCAAAATCATTTCTTTATTGCCATAATCCTCCAAAAGTTTTTTTGTTACGATGAATCTGTTTTTTACAGTTTTATAATCTTTTAAATTCTTGAATCGCTCCTTTTGAACTCTTGTCCAGTACCAAAAATCGGCGATTTTAGGTATTTCTTCTTCGCTTTGGATTTCGATTAAATTTATCCCTTTGTCTCTAAAATATAAAAAATCGGCTCTTGGGAGCCGTAATTGTTTTGGGGAAAGAAGAAAAAGAGTATTCTTCTTAAACCTGCAAAGACCTCTGATGAGTGAGTGAACCGTCCTGCCGTTTAAAATGTCTCCTCCGACAACACCGACAAGATTATCTAATCGATCAAATTTTTCGTGAATCGTGTATAAATCCAGTAGCGCCTGCGTCGGGTGTTCTCCTGTTCCATCTCCGGCATTTATAACAGGAACTGATGAGGCATAGTCTGCTGCTTTTTTCGCACTTCCTGTTTCGTAATGCCTAATAACTATCGCGTCACAGTATGCTTCAAAAACTCTTATCGTATCGGAAAGACATTCTCCTTTTGCGACAGAGGAAAAAACTTGGGGGTTTTGAATTTCAACAGTTTGTCCTCCTAACTGTTTTACTGCGGCCGAAAAAGATCCAAAAGTGCGACTCGAGGGCTCATAAAAAATAAGAGTCACGATATTCCCGTCAAGGAGCTTCGATGGTCTTGCGTTAAACCCGATGTTTTTCATTTTTTTTGTTAAGGGAAAAAGGATTTTAAAATCATTTGGTGTAAATTGATCAAGAGAAAGGATATCTTTACCTTTGAATTTACCGTTTATCATCGGGATGGAATTATCTGCGGTCATAAAAAAACAGAGTGGCACTTCGACTCTGGGATTAAACTTTACCAGAAAGAGCTGAGGTAGTCAAGAATCCAATTTTAATTATTTAATTACTGTCCCGACAAATTTTTCTCCCTTGAAATATTTTTCTAGATTGTCGAAATCGCGACCTGATAAAATTGTGACCGAAATCCCTAATTCCTGCGCTTTTTTCGAAGCGATCGGATCAAAAGGAACATTCATGCCAGGAGTCCATTTTTCACCGACCAATTTTCGAAGCTCTTCCCAAGAAATTTTATTTATCGGTTTTGCGTCATCAAACTTATTCGGATCTTTATCATAAACCTTAGCTATATTAGTTAAGTTAATAATTTTTTTTGCATTATAATCCTCACACATAAGAACAGCGTCGTAATCTGTCGACCATCCCGGCTTCCAACCCGCACCTACTAAAATTGGTTCTGTAATTTTTCTTATTATGCTGTAATCATCTACAAGATATGGATGAGCAAGATCGCGAAAAATAGTCCTTATAAGATGGGCATTGAGTCTTGTAGCATGAACACCGATCCAGTCTAAATCTTCGTTTGTAAGCTCTTGCTCTACGACTTTTCGGGCTCCTTCTTGGTAATGACGGGTTGTCATTCCTCCTCCTACTACCAAAAAAAACTGGCGGTTTTTATTTTCCGCCAGTAAGTTTCTAATGAGCTTATTAAACTTAAAAAGGAAATCGGTGTCGATTCCCCCATTCGGGACGATGAGCGATCCTCCGACCTAAGGTGGGGCGACAGAATTAAATTACGATTCTCTCAGAATACAAATTAGTCATAAAAAACTAGCACCCCGTGCTAGGTTATAATACTACCAAAAATCGCCGTAAAAATCAACGTTGACAGCTTGAACAAAAATACGTACCCCGGCCGCAGAGCCTTATTTTTTTAATGACTTCACCGCAGTTTTTGCATTTTTCTTTTTCTCTTCCGTAAACTAAAAAATATTCCTGGTATCTACCTTCCATTCCTAAAGCGTTCACGTAATTTAATTCTGTCGCCCCACCTTCTTCTAGACCCTTTTTGAGAACTTTTTCGATCGATTCAAAAAGTTTCTTTGTTTCTTGAGTCGAAAGAGACGTCGCTTTCCTTTTCGGATCAATTTTTGCTAAAAATAATGCGTCATTTGCGTATATATTCCCTACTCCCCCAATTTTCTTTTGATCCATTAGCAATATTTTTATTTGTGATTTTGAACTTTGTATAATTTTTTGAAAAATTTCAAAAGTTAAACCATTAAATGGTTCCGGTCCCAGCTCTTTAAAAAATGGCAGATTTTGAACCTCGTCCGGTTTGATAATCTTGATCCAACCGAACTGCCGAAGATCGTTATAATATAAAACTGAATTCTTACCAGCCTCGCCGAGTCTAGGCGGGCCAGCCTCGCCAGATGAGCGAGCGAGTCTGGGCGGGTCGAGTTTAAAAATTATGTGAGTCCATTTATTAGGGAGGCTTCCGACTTTTTCTTTTGACGGAAAAAGGTGTTTTGGAAGATCTGACCCTTGATATATAAACTGACCCGTGAGTTTTATGTGCGCCGCGATCGAAAAACCGTTGTCTAAATCGATAACCAATCCTTTCCCAAACCGCTTAACGTCTTTTATTCTTGCTCCGATTATATTTTTTGTTTCCCCCGAAACTAGTTTTTTAAGTCTAACTTCAACTGCTATTATTTTATGTCCAATGAGATATCTCTGTAATCCTAATTTAATAGTTTCTACTTCTGGTAGCTCAGGCATTTTTTTTGGTCTCCTTAAAAATTGTTCTTGCCCTGTAGATTCGCCCCTCATGAGCGCGAGGCTGAAAGCCTCCGGCATGAGGTAAGAATTCTATAGGGTCGACTTCAGGTAATTCAGGCATAATAGTAAAATTTAAAGTTCAAAACGCAAAGATCAAAAATTTTGAGTTTTGACATGTGGTTTTGACTTTTGAGATTTGATTTTTAAATTTACAAAATCTTTAATTTCCCTTTTAAATCTTCCTTTTGAAAATTTTTGAGCCTGATTTATACAATCCGCTGGATTGATTTTTGTATTTTGGATTTTTTTTATCGCTTTTGATAAATTATCCATTGTTAACTCATCGAAAAATACTCCTGTTTTCCCTTCGATTACAGTCTCTAATACTCCGCCCGACCGATACGCAATAACAGGCGTCCCGACGCTCATCGCCTCAACCGGCGTTATCCCAAAATCTTCGTCCTCCGACGCAAAAATATACGCTTTTGCATTTCCCATAAGTTCTAATTTTTCTTCGTCTGATATTTCACCGACAAACTCTATATTTGATCCTGCGACTAATCGTAATTCTTTTCCGTATCCGGCAAATGATTTTCCAAAAACTTTCAACGAAAGATTTAATTTTGTACAGGTTTCAATTATTAGATCCACGTGCTTTGGCCTCGCAAGCCTCCCTCCAGCCAAATAGTATTCAACGTTTAGTTCATCAGCGTTTAGTTTTTTTCTTTTTAACTGAACGCTAGACGCTAATGAACTAGGTACTACGTCTACCGGCGGATAAATTACGACCGCATCTCTCTTATAAAACTTTTTAATTCTTGCTTTTACCTCTTCCGAGTTTGCGATCGCAAAATCGATATTTTCGGAAGATTTATAATCCGTAAGTCTTAAAAAATGGTTTGCAAGTCCGCCCAAAACTCTGAAAACAATATTCTTCTTCCATTCACGCGCTGTCGCATAACCATATAAATATCTCGGCGGCGTGTGAAAATAACAGATTTGAATGGCATTTTTTTTATCAATCACGTTCGGAGAATAAGCGCCTGTCGCAGAAACAACAATAATATCAAATTTGGAAAAATCAAAACTTTTAAATACGACCGGCGCAAAAATCCGAAAAATACTTATCATTTTCCCTTTAAACGGAATATTTTGAAAAAAAGAAGTCTTGATCTTCCAAGTTTTGAACCTCTCCCTGTGTGGTCCTAAAAATTTAGGCAAATAAACTGTCGTAAAAACTGGCGCATCCGGCCAAACCTCATGAAGCGCTTCCAAAACCCTCTCCGCTCCCCCATATTCTTTTATATAGTCGTGAACAAAAGCGATTTTCATAATAATCCTAATTGTTCCTTGTTTTCTTTTTTCTTCGAGTTTTGAGGTCTTTGAGTTTCAGGCTTAAGAGAATTATTATTTGAAGCCCGATTTAATAAACTTTTAAACCCTAATTCTTTAAAAGATTCTGCGAGCAAGTCTTTATTTCTGTCTGAAATTATACAATGTTCTAAATCGAGAGTTATTGGCGCGTCGGTTACGATCGTCGCGAGTTTCTTCGCCAGGCCCGCAGATTCGATTCCCGTTGCAAGTTTTATCGATAGATTCTCGTTTTTCTTTTTTATACCATCGATGTTTT
>JAMDAA010000017.1 GCA_023484045.1 Patescibacteria group bacterium | reverse complement strand
GTTTTAAAATGCTTTTTATACTAGCTGCGATTATAAACTTTATCGGAATTATTCCGTATGTTTTGTATATTCATAAAAAAGAGACAAAAAAATCAAATCTCTAACTCCTAAAAAATAGCCTCAAAAAACTGGCCTTAGAATGACCCAGGACAAAAGATAATGTTTAAACCGCGTATTTGATCGTTAAAACTAACTAAATATCAAGTAAAAAAATATTTTTACACAGAAAATAGTGTAAATACCCTATAGTGGGGGAATGTCGCTAGAAACCATTTTTGAGGGATATATTAACAGGAGATTTTACATAAGTAGCAACGGAGATAAAAATTGTTGAATATTTATTTTGAAATTCTATAGAAATTTGGGCACTTCTCCCAATAGTTGTGACTGAGTGACGTCGTAAAAGTATTATTGTACGACATAATTACTTTCTCTGCTTCCATGGATTACAACACATTTATTTAAACACCTGCCGTAAGGTTCAAATAAACAAACATATTCTATAAAAGAACGGAGCGCTCCTTCACGCGAGGTTGTCCTATAAATGTTCTCATTACCTTTTAACATGCAATACATCGGAATTATTTGATTTTTTTACCAATACCGTAAAAGCAAAAGAATGCTCTTATACGGCGCCATATTTAGATTATTAAATCAGTCTAAACTCTTACTTTTAGCCTTAAAAAATAATATCTTGGATACACCAAATAATCCATTCGTATTTTTTTCGTACTGTATTCTATTTAGATTATTAAATCAGTCTAAACTCTTACTTTTAGCCTTAAAAAATAATCGATTTGAAAATCTTTTTTATACTCAAATTCCCGAAAGATAGAGAGAGGCCGACGTCGTGTTTTATAAGAATGTATACAATTCTATATTATGCCCATCTCTTTAAATAAATAATATATGTAATATGTCTTGAAGAATCAGAGTATTGCCATTTCTCATCCCGTGAAAAGTCGACCATAAAATGCGTGAAAACTAGAAGTTATCCACATTTAAAACCTGTTAAAAATATCCTATAATATTAACTATATCAAAATACATCATCACTCTGCACTGCGGTTTGCCAGATTCTTTCGTCGATTTAAGTAATCCTTCTCCCCTTCCCTAGCTCATCAATCATTTAAAATTGGAAAATGGAAAATGATAAATGGAAAATTTTTAATCTATCCTCCCCACGGAGTAAACAAAATTAAAATTGCTGAAGAAACGACCGCGACCCAGATATACTCCCACATTACCCCTTTAAAAAGCCTTTTTGCAAACCATATGTGCGACAAGCCGACGATCGAATAAAATCCGCCTGTTAAAAAAAGGGCTATAATTGTCGGCGAACTTGGCCAAAACCAAAGAGTTACCGACACTTCGAAAAGACAAACCGAAAGCCCGAGTGCCCACAACGCGTATGCCCGAAACGAATTCTCGAGTGTTGTTGTCCAGAGCGATTGTATAATAAGCGGAAAAGAAAAAATCATCATAAGAATTGCTGTTAACCAAATCGGAAGTCTCATCGAAAAGACGATATTCGTCAGGAAAAAAAATGAGATGATAGTTATGATAAAAGAAACGATTCTGGCACTCGATGTAAGCGCAATCGTTCTGATCGCCGCGACCGTGAAAATATTTTGAGTCAAAAAAAGAGAATAAAGACCCAGGGCATAAAAACTAGTCATAATGATTCGCGTTATTATTCGGGTCGGTGCTAAAAAATAAAACAAGGAAAGAGATAAACTATAAAAAAATGGTAGAACAAAAGTGTAAGGAGAAGGATTTTCTTTTATGTCTCTATAATCAGACCAAAAAAGGAGAAAATCTGTTAAAAAAGCTAAAATAAAAGAAAAATAAAATCCCGATTTACCAAACAAATTTTCCGAAAAAAACAATCCCAAGGATAAAACGAGCACCGCAATCACGAATTTCTGTCTTTTATTTAGGGAGAATCTTAAAAATAATTTTTTTTTCAAAAAAAACAGTTTCTTAAAATTCATTATTTACTTAGGTTTTAAACTCTAAATTTGTGTAAACTTTTTGCACGTCGTCTAACTCTTCTATCTTCCCTATAAAAAGATTTATCTTGTCTAAAATTTCGTTATCAGAAATTTGAACGGTTGTCGTAGGAACTCTGATTAGCTCCGATTGAACAATTTCCACTCCTTTTTCGGAAAGAAAATTTCTGACTTTTGCTAAATCCTGATTATCTGTGTATATCAAAATTTTTTCTTCGTCCGAATCGCAAGAACCGATCTCTCTAATATCCTCTGCTCCAGCGTCCACGGCGAATGAGAATATATCGTCAAAAGAAAAATTACCTTTTTTAACGATGATTTCTCCTAACTGTTTAAATTGATAGGAAACGGTTCCCGGCTGGCCTAAATTTCCACCCATTTTATCGAAAATATTTTTTATATCAGAAGTCGTTCTCACTCTTTTATCTGTAACTGCTTCTACAATTACGGCGATTCCAGACGGACCAAAACCTTCATATACAGCCTCTTCTACACCTTCTGCCTGTTTGCCCAAAGCGCGCTGAATACTTCTTTCGATATTTTCTTTTGGCATGTTAAAAGCCCGGGCTTTTTCGATCGTAAGTCTTAACCGAAAATTCTGGTCGGGATCGCCTACTCCTCCACCCTGCTTTACAGCAAGGGCTATCATATTAGAAAGTTTTGTGAAAGTTTGTCCGCGCTTTATGTCGGTCACGCCCTTTTGACGCTTAATCTGGGACCATTTTGAATGTCCACTCATAGCAAAAATTTTAAAATTACCTGTAAATTATACCCTTTTCTTATTGACTTTTGCAATCAATAATAGTAAAATCATTCAACATAATGGTACCGCTTAAAACACTCGCAATCGAAACTGCGTTGACTGGGGACTGGAACGCTGCAATAGGCCTAAATCAAAAACTCCTCGAAGAAAACCCGAACGACATCGAAACATTAAACAGACTCGCCTTCGCTTTTTCGATCCTGGGAAAGGCTAAACACGCAAAAACGCTCTACAAAAAAGTGCTAAAACTCGACACAAAAAATCCAATCGCTTTAAAAAATTTAAAACGTTTATCGTGCAACGATTGTAAAAGCAACATTCACGCTCAGTCACCATTTTTAGCACAAGTCGACATGATGTTTATCGAAGAAAGTGGTAAAACGAAAATGATCGATCTAGTAAACGTGGCCGAAGCAAAAATTATTTCTGATCTTATGACCGGAGAGCCGTTAAATTTTCGTATAAAACGTTCAAAAATTTTTGTATTGGACGAGAGAGATCGATACATCGGAGTGTTGCCCGACGATATCGGTAAAAGACTCATTAAATTTATTAAAGGCGGAAACACATATGAAGCCTACGTAAAATCGACCGAAAATCATAAGGTAATAATATTTGTCAAAGAAACTCGGCTCGCCGCGTGCTTTAAAAATCAACCGTCGTTTATTCAGAGCGGAAAGACAAAAATTAAAATCCAAAATTCTTTTAGTAAAGAGTTTGAAAATCACGAAGATTTATCAGAAAGTTCAGAAGAATAAATTACCCGACCCTTCGACAATTCTTTTTTAACTTCTTTTATCGTCTTTGGGTTTTTTATCGCATTTCTTAAAGACAAAACCGCCCAAAGAACCGAAACAACCGCGATTATGATTATAATATAAACAATCATATTTAAAATATGTTAGACGATAAGCTGTCTTTACCAATTCTGATAACGATGTCCGATATTCCGCCATTTTCTTTTTTCGTATCTTTGTATCCTAAAATTTTCGCCAATCGTTTTACCGTATAAGACCGATCACCGGAATAACTAATTTCTGAAATGCTCGAAACATCATCCGCAGTGTTGACGGCAACAATATTCCCACCGATGTTTGTTACAAGTCGTGCGAGCCTATTGCCTAAACCCGAAACTCCGGTCGAGTTTATTATTTGAATACTTACTTTTTCGTCGGAGATCGATTTATCGTTAAAAAGATCAGACATTAGTTTATCGATTGCAAACTCTTTACTCGCGTCCGATTTTGATACTACCACTTCCTTAAAATTGATCGAGACCGGAGAAACTTTTTTTGTAAAGATCCATAATTTTCCAATGTCCAAAACCGTAAGATTAGTTTCTATTTTATTAAACTTGAAGAAATAATTATTGAGCGCTTTTTCGACGTCTTTATTTTCTCTTATTTCCGAAAAATCCTTGTCGCTTGAAAGTTTTATTTCTCCGTCGATCGGAATCCCCAAATATTTACCCAAACTCTGTCTATCAACATCTCCTTGAACTTTCAGTATGGATAACGATTGTGCATCCGGCGCGAACGAGACTATATCAAAAAAAAACTTTTCTTTATAGATTAATACATTAAAATTGTGGGCGCCGTCGAAAACGCTCGCTTTAAAAAAAGAAACTAATCTAAACGTAAAAGCGGTCAGAATAAAAAATAAAACAGCGATAAAAAATCCGAGTGCGATCTTAAGATTATTTTTACTATCGTGAGTTTTTTTTCGCCTCATAAACTCCTTTTACCCGCCGCTGTCAAACGCGGCTTGTCACATCTGATGTGACATCGACCAAGCGCTCCTTAAGGCAAGCTTAGGCGGGTTTCTTTTTAGAAACAATTTCCGGCAATTTAACAGTATAAGTATTAAACGAGATGTTTTTTATTTCTTTATTCTTTTTTTGTTTCTTTTTTTCGCCCTTATAAAATCCTCCGAAACCTCCCATACTATCACCTCCCATTAGAAACAGTTTCCGATATTTATCGGAAATACTGTTTCTTATATCCGCCATAAAGCGCAGCATGAGGCGTGTATGAATAATACTAAAAGCCGAATGCTAAGCTTAGGCGGATCGCATAATACATTTTATCAGCACTTTTAATTTAGATCAATATTGCGATTCAATTAATCGTTCGAGTTCGTCTGGTAATTTGCTCTCAAAATTTATTTTTAGTCCTGTTTTTGGATCGAAAAATGAAATTTTTGCGGCGTGCAGAAAAATTCTCGGAAGAATTTTTCTGTCGTCTCTCGCCTGTTTTCTCCCACCATAAAGATGATCTGAAAAAATCGGGTGACCGATATATTTTAAATGAACCCGGATTTGATGTGTTCTTCCGGTTTTTGGATAAAGCTCGAGAAGAGAATATTCTGTTGTCGGTTTTCTGTTTCTCGCCTCGCTGAGTCGAAGCGGGTCCGTTTTCAGTTTCTGGTCTATCTGTTTATCGGTTTGTCCGATAAACCGATTAACTGACAAACCAACATCCGATAACCGAGAACCGAAAACTGATAACACTTTATATTTCGTCACCGCTTCCCTGCCCCCGGCGACCACTCCGAATCTTTTTCTATTCCATGAAAGCCGCCCGACCGGTACGTTTATTTCCCCGTCTTTCGGCGTAACTTCCCCATGGACAAGCGCCACATAGGTCTTTTCTACTCTTCTTTCCTTAAATTGACTTTGTAAATTTTCAAACGCCGCCTTTGTTTTTGCGATCAAAATTATTCCCGAAGTTTCCTTATCGAGTCTATGAACGATCCCTGCCCGCAATGCAAATGCATGCGTTGCAGGCGGGCCTGCCCTTTTATAAAAATCCGTCTCCTTTTCCTCATTTTTGATCTTTGATCTTTGATTTTTGATTTTATTTTCTATCCAATCTTGCAATGTTTTTTCTCCTGTTGTTGTATCCGAACGGTTAACGGTTAAGCCCGCAGGCTTATCCAAAACCATCATTTCTTCATTTTCAAAAATAATACGCGGTTCTTCATTCATAATCAATTATTTTCTTAACACAAAATTTTTAATTTTTACATCCAGTTTTTCCTGCCGCATAAAAAAATACAACGAGGGCAAAAAAACTAAAACTAAAATTATCCATTCGTTACCGATTAATAAAACTACTCCTCTTGTTTTAATTAATTTTGAAAACAAAAATATCGCGGTAAAACAAGATAGAAATAAAAATCCCATACTTCCCTCTCTGAACTTGTTTCGATGGAAAAAAAGTAGCGAAAAAATAAATAATCCTAAAAAAACAAATGGAATAAAAATTGCATAGCTGATGGTTGATCTTTTTATTAAAATAATGTCGACGAATAAGCCGAAAACAAGTGCCGGCAAAATCGAAAGCGAATGCAAATCCAGTATATGTTTTGTCGGCATTTTCGATCTCCAAGATTTAATAATAAAATAGACTAATCCCCCAAAAACTGCGCCAATTAGAGAAAACCCAGGGAAATAAGGAAATACTAAAAACACAAGCGGGTTTAAAAATTTTTCATCAAAAGCAAAAATTACATAAAAAATCCGCGCAAAAAAAATCGCGACGAAAAAAGCGATAAAGCTCGTGTTAAAAATTTGCTCCATCGTTATATTTTTCCGTAAAATTACAAAATCGTCTTTCGTTAATAGATAGAGACAAAAAAGAAAAATAACAAAACAAAGAAAATATAAAAGAAGTGAAAAATAGTACATAAGGGTTTAGTAAAAAAGTCGTGACACTCCGAATATCAAAATTCCGAATCCGATAGTAACAATAACCCTTCCGACACCAAAAATATCGGCCATCCCTCCAGCCAAAGCAACCGGTAAAAATGAAACTCCGCCGATAAGAGCATTTAAAAGGCCATAAACTCTTCCCCTGTATTCGTTAGTTGTATATTCCTGAATTCTTGTGTTCGAAGGAACAAAAACCATCGAGTTGGCAACACCCCCGATAAAAGCAAAAATCATTATAATGTGTTCAATCGAAATCTCAAATAAATGTGGGAGATAGATATTCAAAAATTGTACAATTCTGTAGGATTCGACTTTGCTCGCCATCGGCAACAAAATAAAAATAATACCAGCAGTCATAAATCCTATTGTTATTGTTTTTCTGATGTTGATCTTTTTAGACAGACTACCGATTAAAAACGATCCTATAATCATTCCGAAGGCGGCAGGGGCCAAAAGAACCCAAGATAAGTTTTCTACACGAGATTCTAAAATATCAGAAACGTACCCCGGACCTAAAGCCGCAAAAATATAGAGCAGAGATTGAGAAATTGTAAGTAGGAGCAGTGCTCCGGCAACTTTTTTTGTGTTTCTGATAAAAGAAAAAACTTGCTGAAATTCTTTGACAAATGAGGCTATTATTCCTATATCCTCTTTTTCTTCGACAAGTTTATCTTTTTTAGTAGTTTTTATAAATAAAATGAAAACGGCGCTCGCAAAATACAGAATCGAAAGTAAAATAAAAGTATTAGTCTTTCCAAGACTTAAAAGTACAGGACCGGAGAGTATATAGCCGAACAGTACAGTCGTATAAATTCCGATCGTAAAAAAAGAATTAGCCGCAATTAATAAACTTCTGTCGACAAGAAGAGGAATCATTGGTGCTTCTGCGGGAAGAAAAAACTGGGTGACAATCGAAAGTAAAAAAGTCAGACTGTAAAAAATGCTTAATCTCGATGTTGGAATCAGAAAGAGCAATAAAATAAATCCTCTTAAAAGGTTTGTCGTAAAAAGGACTTTTTTCTTTTCCCACCGGTCGACATACACTCCGGCAAAAATACTAAAAACAACAGCAGGTATCGTAAAAGAAAGGATCACGCCCGAAACCGCAGAATTCGATTTATAAATTTCGTAAATAATAAAAATTATCACAAAATTCTGCATGTTATACGAAAGTTGGGAGAAAAATTCGGAGAGCATCATGAAGAAAAACGATCGATTTTTTAAGGCGTTTATGATGTCGTTTGATCTTAAGGTATTTTTGAGAATATCCATAGATCTCTATGCTTTCAGTCCCGTTTCACGGGGCTTTTGCACTATAAGTACCATCGCGGGTATCAATTAATATCTTATCATTAACTTTTATAAAAAGCGGAACTCTGATTCTTGTCCCACTTTCTAAAACCGCGTTTTTAAAAATGTTCGTGACCGAATTTCCCTTAACCGCGTCTTCTGCTTCTATAATTTTAAATTCCATTTTCGGCGGAAGATTTAAATAAAGCGGTTCATCGCCCAAAAAACTTACTGAAAAATTTTCGCCCATTTTTAAAAACTCGTGTCCGGAAAGTCTCGAAAGCGAAATATCTAATTGCTCAAATGTTTGTGAATCCATAAAATACGCAGAATCAGAATCTTTGTAAAGATATTGCAGATCTCTTTTATTAATCGTCACTGGCTTTACTTTCGCGCCGTTTATAAAGCTTTTTTCTGTTACGGCAAGACTTCTAACATTTCTGACTTTCACTTTAATATTGGCGCTCCCCCGCCCCATCTTTATGTGTTCATAGGAAAGCACCTGGAAAATTTGCCCGCTGTCTTCAAAAACCGATCCCGATCTTAATTCTGTTACAGATATCATATTAAACCAAGAATGTTATATTAATATAGCTTATCATAATCTTTTTGGATTGTTCTACTGTCTAGGAGTTTTTTTAATCCTATTTACTCTTATGAGTCCGGAGCAAGGAATTATCTTTATCCCCCGTTTTTCGAGTTCGTCCAAAAAAATATTGGCCCCGATAGAATCTGCAGAAATATGTCCTGCGTCTATTACATTTATATGATTTTTCTTTAGTTCCTTTATTGCATCTTCTCCGACGTGCATTTCTATTAATGTTCCAACTCCTGCCTTGGCCATTTCTGCATAAAGTTCTTTCGAAGCGCTGGTTCCACCCGTAAAACTAACAGCTATTTTTCCTGCTTTACTTTTTTCGTTTCCTGAAACAATAGCTGGTCCTGCCTTACCTTTTATCGCCTCTGTAAATTCCGGAATCTCGTTTATGTAATCCAATATTTCTCCGACGGTATCAAATTCTTTTTTTTCGAGATATCTTTTAAGAAAATCGTTGCCTAGATTATCCCAAATTGTGTGAATCGACATGTATGGTATTTCTAAAAGCCTTGCTGCGTCAACTGCTTGAGAGTGATTCAGTGGAGCAAATCTTCTTTTAACTTCGCCTTTTCGAATTTCCAATAATGAATGAGCCACATTCACAGGAACACCCGTCTGGGTGTACATGTCGACTTGAATGTCCATCACTTCGTGAAGTCCAGCCAAAGCGTAACCACCTGGATGATGAGAGATAAAAAGATCGATTTTTGCTCCTTTTTGGTTAAGTCGATCTGCCAAAACCATTTCTCCTGTATCTGCGTCAATCCCAACTATTATATTTTTTACTTTTATTTTTGGATCCCCGTACAAAATCCTACTATCAGAATAAGGATTTTTAAGAGATTCAAAATCGAAATATTTCTTCTTTTCTACTGGAAGTTCTTCAAATTCTTTTTTGAGCCTCGTGAGCTCTTCTTTAACTTTTTGAGCGCCGCGAGGATCGGCTTTTATGCCCATTTGGATCGCTAAATCATAGATTTCCTGTAGCGTCATAAATACTCCTTTAATTATTCAAATCTCTCAAGCGAAAGTCCTGCCAGTCCTGCCGGAGTTCTGCATTGCAGAACAAAGAGCGGATTGAATAGTCATAGCTGAAAGTATATAATAAATGAGGTTAAAACTCAAATTGCGAACATGTAAAGGTCTCACCTTTGCATATCTGGAATTCTGAAATCTAAATTCTGAATTTATTAAGGCCGGGTGGCGGAACTGGCAGACGCGCGGGTCTCAAAAACCCGTGACCGCAAGGTCGTGTGGGTTCGATTCCCTCCCCGGCTACCAAAATTGTGAGGGTTCGCCTGTCCGCCGAAGTTCTTTGAACGAAGGAGGAACTCCCTCCCTCGGCACAGGCGTTTTGAGGCGAAAAAGATGCAAGAATAGATATAATTTAGAAACATTATGGCGACAATCCACAAAAAGGTTTGGCGAGAATATTTTGAGAAAATTATTTCCGGCAAGAAAAAGTTAGAGTTGCGTCTCGCTGACTTTGAAGTGAATGAAGGCGACACTTTAGTTTTGGAAGAATGGAATAAAGAAAAGGAAGAATATACTGGAAGAAAAGTTGAGATTGTTGCTACCTACATTCTCAAAACCAAAGGCCAAACTTTTTGGTCGCCAGAAGAGGTTGATAAATACGGCTTTCAGATTATCCAATTTGAGCCGAAGACAAAATTCCCGCGTTGAATAAAATCTACGCGGCTTTAAACTTTTTCCCCTTCATCGATTTACATTCATAAACCTCGCAGATAACGGGTCTTCTTTCATAAATCGCGCATTCAAAAGTTCCATTATTTTTTCCAAGGTAATCGCATTCTCCTATTTTTCCAACCGTCTTATTTCCTTGGGCCATCCCCAAATCTACCCAACCATCCTTTTGTTCAAAATACGGGTATTGGGGAGGCCGAAGTTCGAGAGTAGGATTTTGACAACACGCCCCGCACCTATTGCATTTTCTTTCCATTATTATTCTCCGTGTTTTTTCTCGACGCCGAAAAATTTGATACGGTCGCCTCTAAAGATTAAATCGATCTCCCCCGTCGGGCCATTTCTGTGTTTTGCGATTAAAAGTTTTATCGGAATATTTTTTGTAAATTCATCATCGGCCCTATATAAAAACATGACGACGTCTGCGTCCTGCTCGATCGCGCCCGATTCCCTAAGATCTGCCAGTTGCGGTTTTTTCTCACCTCTGTGTTCAACGGCACGCGATAACTGCGACACAGCGAGTACCGGAACTTTTAATTCACGCGCGAGATTTTTTAGCGATTGGGAAACGATCGAAACTTCCTGAACTCTATTATCATATCTTCTACCCGGATCGACGAGCTGCAAATAATCGACGATTAAAAGTTTTATTTTATGCTCGAGTTGCAATCTTCTTGCCTTTGAACGGATTTCCGAAATATTAATGCCCGGAGTATCGTCGATAAAAATGGGCGCATCGGCCAAAACTCCCATCGCCTCAGAGAGTTTGGAAAAATCGGTTTCCGACAATTTTCCGGTTTTTAATCTCCACGCATCAACGTCTGCCTCTCCGACTAAAAGCCTGTCAACAAGTTCCTCTTTACTCATTTCGAGAGAAAATATTCCGACCGGAGTTTTTTTGTGAACCGAAACATATTGCGCGATATTTATCGCTAAAGCCGTTTTTCCCTGACCCGGTCGCGCGGCGAGGATCAAAAGATTAGAATCCTGCATACCCGACAACTTTTCGTCTAAATCCAAAAATCCGGTCGTGACCCCCCTAAAACTCTCTCCTCCCCTTTTGTGCAACTCGTCTATTCTGTCAAAACTACTCGCGAGTGCTTCTTTTACCGGAATAAAACCCTGAGTCACATGACTTTGCGAAATCGAAAAAATTGAGGATTCTGCCTTGTTGATAACATTAATTACTTCTTCTTCTGTAAAAGCGAGTTCTGCGATTTGCGTCCCGGCACTAATCAGCGCTCTTTTTGTCGACGCCTCTTTTATTAAATTCGCGTAGTGCTCGATATTCGCGGCTGTCGGGACCGCGTTAACAAGATCCGTAAGATAAGACGTCCCGACTTTGTCGAATTTTTTCTTTTTTTTAAGTTCGGATGTTAATGTTAGAAGATCGATCGGTTTTCGATCGGTGTAAAGTGAAAGCATTGCCTCATAAATCATCGCGTTTATGTCGTTATAGAAATCTCTCGGAGTTATATTTTCGGAGGCGATATTTATCGCGTCTTTGTCAATAAGGATCGCGCCTAAAACGCTTTGTTCTGCATCGTCGTTGTGTGGGGGAACTTTTAAAGCTGCCATAACATTAAAATAATACTACAAATTTTTGCGGGAAGCTTGCAAAATTTATCCAAATAATACTATTTCCATTTCTTTCGGTAATTTTTCCAGAGTTGTCTGATACCTATTAACTTTTTCTAATGAACTCTCACCAAACGCCTTTGACATTTCTTCGCTTTTTTCTCCGTATAAAACTACTGTTTTTGGCGAAAGAGAGGTAATCAAAGATTCCTCAATGAGAGAATCCGCGTTTAATACGACTATATCATAATCCCTTTCCGTATCCTGAATTTTTTTAATCGCCGACGCTTTGCTCAAAAGCATTTCGATACCGTCTACTCTTACCGAGTACATAAGATCCCCGCCGGAACTGATGCCCGAAATTTTAATCTTTCCGGCCTCATAACTCCCTGGACCGGAAATAACAACTCTTTGCCCTTCGATTTTTGGAAAATTATTTTCTTCGTTTTTATCCAATAACAGAATTGCGTCAACTACTGTTTTTGTTCGAAGATCCGGTCCCGGATCAAGAGCTAAAGATGCATGTTTTCCCTTTATTTTTAAAGCATCCTTTGAAATCAACGCTATTTCCATTGCTTCATCCTAACAAATCCCACTTTCCTTGACAAGAGGTCTTTTTTGTCATAATATAGGTTTTACTTTACGCGATGAAAACGGAAAAAATAGTACTATCTTTTATTGCAGTCGCCGTCGGTATAATCGCAGCGGGAATCGCTTTTTATCTTTACCAAAGTACAAAAACAGTCAAGGTAACAAAAATGGTTTCTATTACTCCCCCGCAAAGCGCGCCGACTCAAAAACTCACCAACTATTTAACTGTTGACAGCCCGAAAGACGAAGAAGTTGTCGACAAAAGAACGATCACGGTTTCCGGGAAAACGATGCCTGATGATGTTATTGTAATATCAGCCCCGGGAAATGATCTCGTTATCCGTCCGGCACAAAATGGAAATTTCACTACAACTTTAACGATCCAGGAAGATGAAAACTCGATCGAGATCACGTCGATCGCGCCAAACGGAGAACAAGTAACAGTAACAAAAACGGTTACATATTCGACCGAAAACTTTTAATCTATGAAAAAAATGTTGATCGCTACTCTTTTATTAATCAGTATAATGAGCTTTAGTCAAAAGCGCGCCTATGCAGTTACGAAGACCCCGACTCCGACCGTGTCGACAAGCCCCTCAAAAACTCCAACCACTACTCCCCAGTCCCCGACGACAGAAAAATTAAACGAACAAATTAGCGATCTAAAAGAAAGGATCGCGTCCCGCGTCGCCCAACTTAAATTGGTCGAACGGCGAGGGATTGTCGGAACCGTAACAGATATTACCGATACGCAAATTACATTAACCGATGTTTTGGGAAACACACGGTTTGCGGATGTAGATGAGCTCACAAAATTTTATCCCCTCAAACAGTCTACGTCGTTTGGAATATCAGACATTAAAAAGGGTTCAAGATTCGGAGTACTCGGACTTTATAACAAACAATCACGAAGAATTCTCGCCCGATTCGTCAACGAAATGAACATCCCTAAAACAATACGCGGTATAATCGCATCGGTCGATGCTAAAAATTATAGTTTTATAGTCGTTTCTGAAGAAAGTAGACAAACCATCGTTGACGTCGAAAACACAACTAAAACATCGTCTTATACAAAAAGTGCAGGACTTGTGAAATCGGGTTTTTCAAAAATTAGCGAAAAGCAAAACGTGATTGTCACCGGATTTACAGATAGCAAAGACAAAAACAAAATCATCGCATCGAGAATTCTTCTTTTTCCCGAAACCGAACCGAATCCTTTAATTAAAATTCCGGATAATTTAATAAACCCAAACACTGAGGAAACAGTTACCCCATCGACAGGCAGCGGCAAAAAACTCACCCCGATAAAATAATGAATAATCGACTGTCGAAAGTAAAAAATGATATAGAAAAACGCAAATTTGATACTATTCTTGTCTCTTCGGTTTCAAATATCGCATATCTCACGGGTTTTTCGGGATTTCTGAGTCTTGAACGCGAAGCTTTTTTACTGATAACAAAAGACAAAAATTATATTTTAACCGATGGAAGATATATAAACGCCGTAAAATATTTAATCCCAGATTTTGAACTCGTCGAGATCTCATCTAGTATGCCTTTTGAAAAAGCGCTCGAAAAGCTTTCAGAAAAACACAAAATAAAAAAAATCGGGATCGAAGAAAACAATTTAACCGTGCTCGAACACAAAACTTATTTTAAACAAAAAAATAATATTTACCACTATAACGCTAATGTTCATCGCACGATTAAAGAACCTCAGGAAATTTCAAAAATTGAAAAGGCTTGTCGCTTAACCGATAAAACCTTCACACATATTTTAAAGAAAATGAAATCGGGAATAACAGAAAAACAACTCGTTTTTGAAATCGAATTTTTTATTAAAAAACACGGGGCGGATATTGCCTTTTCTCCGGTGGTTGCGTTTTCTGAAAATTCAGCGATTCCACATCACAAATCAGGTGAGAGAATTTTGGAAAAAGGTAATATTATCTTAATGGATTTTGGCGCAAAAATTAATAATTACTGTTCTGATATGACGCGAACGATATTTTTCGGAAAGGCAACGGCAGAACAAAAAAAGATATACCAAACAGTTCTCGAAGCACAACAAAAAGCAATAAATTACCTTAAATCTTTAACCCTAAATCATAAATCGATAAAAGCAAATAGTATCGATAAAATCGCGCGGGATTATATTCTTTCTAAAAATTATCCGACTATTCCTCACGGATTAGGGCACGGTTTTGGAATCGATATACACGAGTCTCCCCGATTATCTCCCAATTCAAAAGATATATTAAAACCCGGAATGGTTTTTTCGGTGGAGCCCGGAATTTATACCGAAGGTTTTGGCGGCGTCCGAATCGAAGATACGGTTGTTCTCGAAAAAACCGGCCCCCGAATATTAACCCAGTCCACGAAGAAACTTATCGAAATTTCGTGCGTCGACCCCGCGGGTTGAGCCTCGAACTATTGGCCTTGAAAAATAGCCTATAATATAGTAAGATAAGCCTACTTCACAAATACGTTTTTGTGATAATATAAAAATATGTATGAAAAATATTGAGCCGAAAACTTTAAAGGGATTTAGGGATCCTTCGGCAAGCTCAGGACAAGTTTTTTTGCCAGAAAGGATTATATGTTAACGCAAACATTGAAAGGGTTCAGAGACTTTCTTCCAAAAGAGGCAAAAAAACGACAATACGTCATAGAAACTTTGAAAAAAGTGTTTGAGTCGTATGGATTTGAACCTCTCGAAACGCCGGCTTTGGAATATGAAGAGATTCTAACCGGAAAATATGGCGAAGAAGGTGACAAGCTAATGTATAAATTTACCGATAACGGAGGAAGAAAAGTCGCGCTTCGCTACGATCAAACCGTTCCCCTAGCCCGCGTTATCGCCCAGTATGGAGATGCTCTTCCGATGCCATTTAAAAGATATCAGATTCAAAACGTCTGGCGCGCCGAAAACACACAAAAAGGACGATACCGCGAATTTTTGCAAGTGGACGCAGATATTGTCGGCTCGCCTTCCCCGCTTTCAGATGCTGAAATAATTGCGTTGGCGGTAAAAAGTTTAGAAAAACTGGGGTTTAAGAATTACAAAATTCTGATTAATGATCGGTCGCTTCTTGACAGTATTCCAAAATCCGCAATTTCTGCGATCGACAAACTCAAAAAAATCGGTAAAGACGGCGTCTTAAAAGAACTTATTAACAAGGGAATTCCAAAAGAAAAAGCACAATTAATACTTTCAGAAATCGAAAAAAAGAAACCGACGGAACGGATTAATAATATTCTATCCTATATTACACCCATAGGGGTTAAACCCCTAAAGTGCGAGTTTTTGCCGACGCTTGCACGAGGACTCGACTATTATACATCGACTATCTTTGAAATTGAAATTGATGGATACTCCGCTGGTTCTGTTTGTGGTGGTGGAAGATATGATAATTTGATCGGGATTTTTGCCGGAAAACAAATCCCCGCTGTGGGTTTTGCTTTTGGGTTTGACCGGCTGATCGAGGCAATGGAAGAACTCGATCTGTTCCCAAAAGATTTAAATACTAGTAATGTTCTTGTAACAGTATTTAATAATGAGTTACTTGATAAATCGATCGAGGCTGCCGAAAAATTACGAAAAAACGGTATCAATTCTGAACTTTTTCTTGACCCTGAACAAAAAATGGAAAAGCAACTAAAATACGCAGATACAAAAGGGGTTCCGTATGTCGTTATTATCGGACCGGATGAAGCAAAAAATAACACTGTGACAATTAGAAACATGCAAACAAGAGAACAAAAAACAATAGAAATCGAAAAACTACCCGATGAATTTAAAAAGTAATCCCTCAAAATCCGTATTCTTAGCGCTCATTTTTGCCTCGATCATCTGGGGCGCGACCGGGCCTGTGATGAAATTGACGCTTGAGACAATCCCTATTTTCTCCTTAGGTTTTATAAGATTTGGCATTGCGGCATTGATACTTCTTCCCTTCGTCTACAAAAAACTCTCGATAAAAAAAGAAGACTGGCCGCTCCTAGTCTTGTCCGCGCTTTTCGGCGTAACTTTTAACATCGCGTTTTTCTTCTGGGGATTAACCATGACTTCGGGTCTTAATTCGGGCATTATCGTCGCATCGACCCCGATTTTAACGCTAATATTTGCGGCGGTATTTTTGGGCGAAAAAATATCAAAAAATATGATTTTAGGTTGCATCGTCGGAATAATTGGAATCGCGATTATAATCGGAAAGGATATTTTAAAAAACGGCGTCACACTTTCCCCTTATGGCGATCTTCTAATTTTAGCCGCTGTCGTTGTTTTTATAATTTACGAGATGATAAGTAAAAACCTGTTTAAAAGATATAGTCCTGTTACAATAACTTTTTACAGTTTTGCGATCGGAAGCATTACTTTTTTACCGACTGCGTTTTATGAATATTCGATTAATCCTAACTGGATAAATAATTTATCACTTCCCTCTTACCTTGGAATCGCGTCCGGGATTTTTCTTTCGTCTTTGGCAGCTTACATCTTATGGCAATGGGGACTTTCTAAAAGCAGTGAATCACGCGCGGGATTTTTCTTTTATTTAGATCCTGTCTCTTCGACGATTGCGTCTGTTATTTTACTTTCCGAAAAAATTACCTGGCCATTTATTTTAGGATCCATCTTTATTTTCCTTGGTCTTTTCATCGCCGAACATCGCTATCCGTATTCCCGGACGGCCCCGATAAAAAACTCTTTGAATAATATTCTCCGATCTGCTATAATTTAGGCATGAAAACAAATATTCACCCGCAATATTTTGAAAACGCGCAGGTTATTTGTGTTTGTGGAAACAGATTTCAAACCGGCTCGACGCAGGAAGTAATTCACGTGGAACTTTGCAATAAATGTCATCCTTTCTATACAGGTGAGCAAAGGTTTGTCGATGCCGCATCCAGAATCCAAAAGTTTCAGAAAAAACAGCAAGCTGGGACAAATTATGTTTCTAAGAAAGTGAAAAAAGAACAAGAAAGAAAAAAGAAAGAATCAGAGCCTAAATCTCTCCGCGAAATGTTAATGGGTTTAAAGTAAACCCGATTGCCCATGAACGACTACATAGAGTTTCAGCTCTCAGAGCTCGATAAAAAAATCGCCGAAACAAAGACCCTGCTTTTAGATCCCGCTCTTTCCGACATGGCCGAGAAAGAAATTAACGAACTCGAGGAACAAAAGAGACAACTCGAAGAAAGCGTGCAGAAACACAAAGAAGAAAACGAAGAATCGCTCGATGAAAGAAATACGATCCTCGAGGTAAAAGGTGCGGCCGGAGGCGACGAAGCAAAAATCTGGGCCGAAGAACTTTTGAGAATGTATACAAGGTTTGCTCAAATTAGAGGATTTAAAGTCGAAGGTTTAGACGAGGATATTATAAAAATATCCGGGAATAATGTCTTTGGAGCTTTTAAATATGAAGCCGGTGTTCATAGAGTCCAAAGGATTCCGAAAACCGAAAAAAGAGGTAGAGTTCATACTTCAACCGCCACAGTTTCGGTATTACCTGAGCTTGAAGATATAGATTTACACATCGATCCGTCCGATATCGAATTTGAAGCGTTTAGAAGCGGCGGTCACGGCGGACAAAATGTCAATAAAGTCTCAACAGCTGTCCGTTTGAAGCATATCCCTACCGGAATCGTCGTCTCGTGTCAGACCGAAAGATTTCAGGCGCAAAACCGCGAAATTGCGATGGAAATGCTTAGGGCCAAACTTTGGGAAGCAGAAATCGAAAAACAGCATAAAGAAATTAGTTCTTTAAAATCAACCCAGGTCGGTCGGGGCATGCGCGCAGAAAAAATTAGAACCTACAATTTCCCTCAAGACAGAATAACCGATCACAGAGTTAATAAATCCTGGCATAATCTTCCTGTGATTATGGACGGAGAGATAAACGAAATGATAAACGATATTTCAAGAGCCTTAGTTGAGGTAGCTTAAATCTTTCTCCTTAAAATCTTTTATTTTATCTAAGTTATTCTCGCGTAAAATTTTTGCGATGTGTTTTCCGCCGATCAGATGCGGCAATATTACATAGTCCGCGCCGGCTTTGTAAAGCGCTTTTGCGTCATCGTCAGAATTTGCGAGAACGATAATTTTCGCCCGTCGATTGTGATTATTTAATTCTTTGATTAAATGTAAATTATCTTCGATGTCCGGGACTGTCGATATTACAAGTTTGGCATCGTCGAGCTTGGCGTGTTCCATAATCTCAAGGTCAGTCGCGTCGCCGAAAAAACTCGAAACTTTTCTCTTTTTTAATTCGCTTACGACATCGGGATTAAAATCGATCGTCACCACTTGTTCTTTTTCGTCTCTAAGCGCTTCGAGGATGCTTTTTCCGACCCTGTGAACTCCGATCAAAACAACGTGGTCTTTTAATTCCCCCACCCCGTCTATTAATTCTTTATGAGTCGATTTTCTTTCAAAATATTTTAAATAAGGAGCGAGATTTCTGTAAAGTTTGTTTCCGTAGAAAATCATGTAATTCGATAAAACAAAACTTATTATTCCAACTAACATGATAAGCGACACGATTTCGTTTTGCACTTGCCCGAGCTTGTTCACAAGAAAAATAAAAATTAATGAGAATTCAGAAATCTGCGCAAGGGTTATTCCGGTTAAAAACGAAGTTCTTTTTCTGTATCCCGTTATTCCCATAATAAGCATAATAATAATTGGCTTGCCGATCAAAACAAACAACGAAATTCCGATCGCGGGAACGATTATTTGATTTATAGTCGAAAAATTCGTCGAAAGTCCTAAAGAAACAAAAAATATTGTGATAAAAAAATCGCGGAGCGATCGGACACGCGCGACGATCTGATAATTTGCGATCGAGTTTGCCAAAGCCAGGCCCGCGAGCAACCCACCGATCTCAATCGGAAAACCGATCAATGGTGAACTGACCAAAGCCGTCAACCCAAAAAGCCATGCGATACTGACTAAAAATAAAGCTTCTTGGGATTTTGCGATTACGTCAATTATTTTTGGAAGAATCGTTTTACTCAAAAAAAACACAAAACCAAATAATACAAACCCTTTTATAAGGGCAAACGACGAATTGATTACCGAAAATCCTGTACTGCTGCCGGCATTATTCGAAAACGAAGAAAAGATTATCAAAAGTAAAATCGCGAAAAGATCTTGAACAAGAAGTGTCCCAACCGCTATCTTTCCGTATAAACTATCCAAATCTCTCTTGTCCGACAATAATTTTACGACAATAATCGTGCTCGAAAATGCAAGAGCGAGTCCGATATAAATACTCGTCGCGATCGGAAAACCAAGTATTAAAGAGATCAAAGACCCAATTAATGTTGTAAAAATAATTTGTGCGACACCGATCGTTAAAGCGACTTTTCCGATCGATTTCAATTCACCGATCTTAAGCTCGAGTCCGAGCATAAACAAAAGAAATGTAACACCGAGCTCACTCATCGTCTGTAAAATTTCTTTGTTTGTAAGTTGTAATTGTCCCAAAGGACCGATTATTATTCCGGTTAAAATATAGGCGAGAATTAAGGGCTGTCTTAAAATTTTGAAAATTATCGAGAACAATGCGACCAAACAAATAACGATCGTGATTTCAAAAAAAATGCTACTCATATAATATAATTAGCGTAACATTTTCAAAAAAACTTTACAATAAAAAGTTTGACTGTTATCCTATGATGGCATAGAATTTTCGCTTTATGACAGAACGTAAAAGAGGTTTTTTTGAAGAAAAATCTCTAAATTTGCTTCAATTATTTCTATGGAGAGCTCAAGCTAGTGGTATCTGGCCTTCACCGAAAGAGGATCCCTCGGGAATCGTTGGAAAAATAATTTATCCATACAAATGGGATTTCAAAGAAAAAGATAAAGACGATCTTGTCGATGAATTAAAACAAACTCGAGAACGAGCTAAAATAAAAGACAGGACTCCAACCAGACCAGCGCTTTGTGCTCAGTATATTATGGATCAGTGTAATGAAAGATTAGCGCGTTATTATTCCGAAAAGGCATTGAAAAAGATGCCACCACCCGATTTTATTGTTTGGTATGATGCCGTAGAAGGAATGCGTACTGTCGCCGAACCGATTTTTTTTGCCGAAATGAACATAAGAGGAATTTCTGAAGCAGTAATCGCAAGCAGAATAACGGCTTTTGACCAAGTAGTAAGCCAACTAATAAAAGTTAATCCAGATTTTTCTTTTCTAGTAAAATCGACCGACCAATACAAAAAAGAATTTTCTGAGGCAGAAGAGTTACTTAAACTCGACCATAATGGCTATGGATTAATTAATGAAGGCGTCCGAAAAGTAACAAAAGACTTTAGTGAAATCAGAGAAGAAAATCTAAAAACAAGAGTTTACGTACCGGAATTTGTCATCGAAGGCGCAAAACTCGCGCAATTTATGTACCAGAGACTTTATCCACTCTCGGAAAATTCATGATCGATTATCCCGTCGGCACGCTTTCTAAAATTACCTTTATATCTGATGTTTTTCCGTCTCTCCATATTGTTATGTTTATTGTTTGACCGACTTTCTTTTTTGCGATAACTGTTGAAATCTCATTTTGACCGTTTATCCTGTTGCCGTCAATTTTTGTGACTATGTCCCCTCTTTTAATACCGGCCTTATCTGCCGAAGAATCAGTAACGACAAGCTGAACGTACGCACCTTCGGGCAAATCGTTCAAAACCGCCAAGTCCCTGTTAATTATTCTGTAGGAAATTCCGAGATACGCCCTATCAAATTGTCCGGTTTCGTTAAAATTTTTGAGCGAATCTTTAACAACGTTTATCGGAAGCGCAAACCCGATATTTTGTCCGGCCGACGCGATCGCCGTGTTGATCCCGATCACCTGTGCCGAAGAATTCAAAAGCGGACCGCCGCTGTTGCCGGGATTAATCGCTGCATCTGTTTGAATTACATTGTCCAATTTTTCGACAAATCCCTGGAATTGACTCCCTGCAGTAATTCCTCTTCCTAATCCCGAAATCACACCCGTCGTCACGGTATTTTTAAATTCGCCGAGCGCAGTTCCGATCGCTATAACAAACTGCCCGACCTGAAGTTTAGAAGAATCCCCTAACGCAACAGGTTTTAAATTTTGTCCGGAGTTTTGTGACGGGTCGATTTTTAAAATCGCTATGTCATTCGACGGATCACGGTAAATTTTTATTACGTCATATTTCTTATCATTATTCGTTATAATTTGATATTTTGAATTTGGATCGGATACCACATGTTTATTTGTCACGATTAAGCCGGATTGATCGACGATAAAACCCGACCCGATATTTTGCGGTTCTGATTGTTGCTGCGGCGTACCAAAAGAAAAAGGCCCAAAATCAAAAGGAACGACTGTTTGAGTCGGGCCTTGTCCAGAAACTGTAACGACCGACGGACCGACATTTTTAACGGCGTTCGTTACGACCGATTCCTCGGTCACTATTTTTATTTTTTCCGAAAGGCCGGGACTTTTCTGGAGTAAATTGGGAACAAAATCCTTTCCCCCACTGACGAAAGCCAGAAGAATAACCGAAATGGCGACTAAAATTATTAACTTTCTCATCGATAAAAATGTGGACTTATTTTATCAATCCCTGTACGGCTTTTTCAAGTTGAGTGTCGCGGCTTTGGTCTTTTGAATCAAGCGTTACTTTAAAATCCGGTTCGAGTCCTTTTTGATGAACCCAAATTCCTTTCGGAGTCAACCATTTAGCGATCGTAACATGAAGGCCGGCCCCGTTTCCTAATTCCTCTGCTTGCTGTATCGTTCCCTTACCAAAAGATGTTTCCCCGACCAATTTTGCCCTTTCGTGATCTCGAAGAGCTCCTGCGACGATTTCGCTCGCTGACGCAGAACCTTTGTTTATCAAAACCATAATCGGAATGTCCGTAAACAGCCCTTTTCTCAAAACCCCATAATCGGTTTTTTCGCCACTCCCTTTTTCCTGAGAAACGACTGTCCCGCTTTTTATAAATTCTGACGCGATAAACGTCGCATCGTTAAGATATCCTCCGGGGTTATTCCGAAGATCAAGGATTAACCCTTTAACATTTTTTCCTTGTCGAGATAACAACGAAAGGTTATTAATAAGCGTTAACCATTCCTGGTTTGTGTTATCCCCGAACTGGGATAACCTGATATAGATTATTTTGTCGTCTTTTTTATCTCCGATTTTTATTCTTTCTATATCTTTTACTGCTTTTACCCAACCATCGACGCTCTTGACTGTAATCGTGCCTCTTGTTACTTTTAAAGTTAAGGGTTTATTCGAGTCCTTATGTAAAATCTCCAAAGTTACGTCCGAACCTTTCTGCCCGCGAATTTTATCGACCGCTTGTGTTAATGTCCACCCGTTTGTTGCCTGGCCGTCAACTTTAAGAATCGCGTCTCCTGCTTTTATTCCCGCATTTTTCGCCGGCATTCCGTCCAAAGGTGCAACGACGATTATTTGTTTTCCCTGCATCCCCAGTTCTGCGCCGATTCCCTCGAATTGACCGGCCAAGCTCTGTTTAAAATCGGAGTTTTGAACCGGAGGCAAAAATACAGTGTACGGATCGTCTAAGCTTTCAACCATTCCCGAAATCGCGCCATTTAGCATTTTCTGTGGATCTACTTTTGTCCTGTCGTAATAGGTTTTCTCAAGTGATGACCACACGTTCCAGAACATCGAAAGATCGACTGTAGTAAGTGCGACCGGCGGCTCTTTGTTTACAAAAGTAACCGTTGGCTTGTAGTTTTTCCAATCTAGGGAAATTTTTGTGATGCCAATGTAATACCCTAAAAGAGCTGAAATTACGATAACAGCGATAAGCTGGAATTTTCCTATTTTCATCGAAGGTTAACGCTCAATAAACGGCAAAAGTGCTAAGTGTCGCGCGTATTTTATCGAAAGTCCTAACGTTTTTTGGTGTTTTGCACAAACGCCGGACCTTGATCTCGGGATAATTTTGCCTCGTTCCGTGATATATCTTCTTAAAACTTCGGGGTCGGAAAAATGAGGCTCCTTATTTTCACTGCAAAACATACATTTTTTGGGGAGCATCTTTCTCCTCTGTCTTATCGCTGATTTCGATTTTTTATCTTTTTTCATATTATTAAATTAATATTTTTTTAAAACGGGATGTCTTCGGGTACGACTTCTTCATTCTCCGGCGTTTCTTCCGGCTTTTCAGTTTTTGAAGAAGATTTTACTTTTTCTTTTTTCTCTTCCTTATCTCCAGCTTCTTCTCGTACTTCTTCTACGACTTCTTCTTTCCTCGTCCCTTTATTATCCAAAAGTATCATGTCGTTTATAACAATTTCTGTTGTCGTACGCTGATTACCGTCCTGCCCTGTCCAATTTCGGGTCGAAAGCCTTCCTTCGACAAAAACTTTTCTTCCTTTTGTCAAAAACTGACTACAAATTTCTGCCAATTTATTCCAAGCGACGATTCTGTGAAACTCCGCATCTTCTTTTTTTTCTCCGGATTCGGTCGTCCAGCTTCTGTTTGTCGCGAGTCCAAAAGTACAAACCGCGGCGCCGCTTGGTGTATACCGTAACTCCGGGTCGCGTGTTAAATTTCCGATTAGTTGAACCCTGTTTAAACTTCGCGCCATATTTGTTTTGATTTCTTTGATCTTGACTATTTGACCTTTTGAATTTTTGAATCGAGATATCAAGTTTTCAAGAATTCAAGATCAAAAATATCTTACTTCTAACTTCAAAATATCTAATCGCTACTTATTCCTAATAAGTAAATGTCTGATTATATTCTCCTGCGCTAAAAGTTTTTTTTCAAGATCCAAAGGAATCGAAGCCATTTCAAAAATCATATAATAAAAAAATCCGCTGTTTTCTCTTTTAATTTTGTATGCGAGTGCCTTTTGTCCCATTGTCTCTTCTTTTGTAAATTTTGCGTCCTTTAATAAATCTTTTACAAAGTCAACAATTTTTTTTCGCTTGTCTTCCGTAAGAGATGGCCTCACTACAAAAACCAATTCATATAATCTCATTATCCACTAATTTTACTATAAAGATAGGGTCAAAGCAAGGGTAATAATTATTTATTTTCCGATCTTGAATTCAATAACGCCTGCCCCGCTGAAATGCTCTTTGAGTCGTATTTGAACAAAATTGAAAAGGCGAAAAGTAAATTTCGTGGGGTCACCGTCATTTTCCAATTTTGAACTCGATCACGTCCCCGTCGCGGACTATGTAATCTCTTCCTTCAAATCTTGTTTTCCCAATTTCACGGGATTTTTTCCAACCGCCCGATGCGACGAAATCATTAAATGAAACAACTTCGGCTTTTATAAAATTTTTTTCAAAATCTGTATGAATCACTGAGCTTGCCCTGAGCGCGGTCGTACCGCGTCGAAGGGTCCATGCCCTAACCTCTTTCTCCCCTGCCGTGAGAAACGAAATTAAGTCCAAAGTTTCGTACGCTTTTTTAATAAGTCTTTCGAGTCCCGATTCTTTTAATCCGAGGTTTAAAAGATATTCTTTCTGCTCTTCCTCGGACAATTCTGATAGTTCTGCCTCTATCTTGCCCGAAATTACTGTGATTTTTTCTTTTTGAACGTCAAGAATTTTTGAATATTGTTCAACTAGTCCCCTTATTTTGTTTTCCGAATAATCACTTTCCGAAACGTTTAGAACTACGATTTCGGGTTTTTTGGACAACAAAAATAATTGTTTTGCCGCTTCTTCTTCCTCTTCGGTCAGTTTTATTTCGCGCGCCGGAATTCCATCGTTTAAACTTTTGAACAATTTCTCAGCAGTCGATTGTTCAATCGTAGGTTTTAATTTGTTGCTACGTGTCATTACCTTTTCGGCTGTTGCGATATCGGCCAAAATTAATTCTGTTTGAATCGTTTTATAATCGGTTTTCGGGTCAATTGAACCTTCTTTAATTATTGGAACTTGCCCTGAGCTTGCCGAAGGGTCATCAAAAGCCCTAACGACATGAGCTATTATTGATACTTCTCGAATATGAGATAAAAATTTATTCCCGAGACCCGCGCCTTCAGACGCACCTTTTACTAAACCTGCGATGTCTACAAAATTGACAGTTGCCGGCACGATGGGAGGTAAAGCGGGTGACGCGAGCGGAGGGCTCCCAAGACGCGCAGTGCGTCCGGTTCCGAAGGAGAGGCTAGCACGAGCATCTTGGGAGGAGTGAGCGGCAGGACCCGCTGATTCGAGCGCAACAATTTCAGCAAGTTTTTCGAGACGATTGTCCGGAACGGGAACAACGCCAATATTGGGTTCAATCGTCGCAAACGGATAATTCGCAACAAAAGCTACCTGCCGTTTTAACAGCGCATTGAACAATGTACTTTTCCCCACATTCGGAAGTCCAACAATCCCTACTGATAAGTTCATACCCGATATTTAGGTGATTTATGGGTATATGACCCATAACTTCCACCTCATTTGTTGTTCCTTTCAGCACTATTTTATCAATTATGTCCTTAATTAACAAAGACTTTGTGGGATAATTTAGGCTTCCCAGTACTTCTTTTACCTCTTGGCAGAATTCTTGAAGCTCCACATTGTCGATATTTATCTCTTTTTGAAGTAAATTTAGTTTATTTAATTCAGCCTCTTCCGCTTTTCTCCTTGTATTTAATCCGCTTTTCATCTCCTTGAATTGCTCAAAGTCAATTTCTCCTTCTCCATAGACTTTCAAATATCTTTTTTCTTCCTCTTCAAGCTTGCTGATATTATGCTGTAACCGTTGTCTTTCCCTTTCCTCGCTATCGCATAAAATATTTGTTGCTTGCTTCGTTTTATCACCATCTCTTTCAGGAAGAAGATTTATTCAGCCGAACCAGTTGAATACCCTTTGCAATGAGGTAAGAAGCTAACGATAAACTATCCGTATAATATTCTTTATTTGTATTCATATTTTGCCAATAAAAACAGGCAATTAGTAAAACACGATAGAACTTCTTATAGTTCTTGTTTAAGCGAGATTGTAGGAGAATTTAATCTCAGTACTTTCGCTTCGTGTCCTATTAATTGTCTGTTGGCAAAAAATTCTTAGGACTATTAACTTATTATATACACTCTATAAAAAATTAATTAATTTGTCAATATAGAAAATGACGTTAATAAAGCTCAATCAAACATAATTGAACACAATAAAACTACACAAAACGCAATTAGTTGGAGTTGAAATATTTTTGCATTAAAGCGTTGAATTGGTTGTCTAATTCACTAGATTGCACGAACATTTTTGCTTTTAGTATCTCTATACTTTTCCGTAACTCAAGAAATTTAGTTTGTTGGTCAAGACTTGGTTTAATTAGGTCAAAGTTTCTTATTCCCTGAGTGTTAATATTATAATTTCCAGCAGTTGTCCTAGACTCTTTTCTAATTTTATGTTTGTATGAGTCCATTGATAAACAAAAACGAATAAACTCAGCAAGAAAACCTGCTTTTTCTTTTAATCTAACTCTAATTAAATATGAAGCATAAATAAATTCTTTGTCATCTTCAAAAACCGCACACCTACCTATATAGTCTGGATTGCCATTTGTTCTGACAAATAAAATGTCACTCTTCCTTAGTTGAAGTTTCTCTTTTTCTACTTTTGGTAATTCTTGATATTGCAAATCATCATAAGTAATAGCCCCTTTTGCTATGTTAGGTATCCTTAGAATAGGTACTTTTCCAGAAGAATAAACATCATCTGATTTTCTGCTACTTCCGTAGCGTATATCGTCAATTATTTCACCGAATTTTATAACATCAAGGTTTTTAGGATTCCCCACGGGGTCGCCGAACATTTCCAAAAAGACAGACTTGAGGTATTCATCTAGCAAACCTATTGCCTGTTTTCGTTTTTGCCGTAGATTATCAGCTTGGTCAATTAGGTTAACTATTTTCGCTTGCTCATCAAGCGAAGGTGTATTAACCTTTTCTGTTTTTATATATCTATCAAGTTGAAGGTTAATTATGCCCGTTGTTTTATTTTGATATTTAAGAGTTCGTTTAGTTGAGTGCAGGTAATACAAGGCTAAAAAGAGGTATTTTGAATTTATTTTTTCAGACGGTCGCAATATAGAAGTGAAGTTGTTGCACAAGTAAACCTCGCTGTTTATTGGCACATCGAAATAAACCACTCTACCAACAGGTTGCGCAGGACTTCCACCAGATTTTTCGATAATAATATCTCCACTTAATAACCGTTTCTTCTGAATCACAACCTTGGGTATATCCCTAACTACCACATTCGTTAAATCCAGCATTCCGTCGTTTCTAAAATTGGTTGTCCTAATTACTTTCACACCATCAGAAGTTGGCTCTTTTCCCCATTCACCTGTAATTTTTCCGGTAATTAAGTTATTTATTGAAGCACTATTCATATTCAGGACCGTTTTAACTTAGATAAACCAGTTTGAATATCGTCTTCTAACCTCTCAATCTTATCTAATATCGATTTCGAGTCTTCATACTTAGCAGC
>JAMDAA010000010.1 GCA_023484045.1 Patescibacteria group bacterium | reverse complement strand
CGGGTTTACACCAGTTTTGGAATTGATACGGAAAATCGTATGACTCACAATGCCACTTTCCGCTTCGACACCAATCTGTTTGATCCTTTACTTGATCATAGCTACAAGATTGATTCGTAATCTCATCGTTTTTTACAACGCATTCTATTTTTGTGTATTCCGTACCTGTTGGGGTCGGTGTTAAGGTTATAATCGGTGTCGGCGTAGCAGTTAATACAGGTGTCGGGGTCTGTGTAGGTGTTTGTGTTGGCGTATCAATCGCACACTCGGAATAATACGGCAAAATAGAATCTTTAATCCAAGTTTGTTCGACTGTATCAAAACCCGTAGCACCACATATCGCAGCACTCATAATACTTTCCGTTGTCCCACTTTCCGGAATTGACTTACCATTTCTAGAATCTACGCAATTACGCGGACTCGGGGCATCCAAATACTGTGATGTACAACCGGGATAAGTTTGACTAGCATTCCAGAATGAAGGGGCTGCGTTCGCAATAGTGCAATTGCTTTTCGGAATAATATTTCTAAGATTTCCGTTTGGATTCATTGAACCATCGGGGTTTTTCAGAGGATAAATATATCTATCATAGAGAACACCAACCGCATGCCCTAAAAATTCATGAATCGCGACTTTTGTAAATATGTTTGGGACGAGCGAATCTAAATCCGTTCTGTTTGTAAAAACAGCCGTATCTCCTCCAGGGCTGTTTGTAACTCCTAAAGCATCGCCGTCGACAGAAGCTGCATTAGGATTATTCACAACAACGATAAATTTAGAAGCATTAGGATAAGACGCCCGACCAATCTGTTGAATCCTCGGATTAGTTATACATTTAAATATTCCATTTAAACATCCCAATGATTCGTTATTGTCGATTATTTTAAAATCAAAAATGCCGGGCTTTGAAGAATATGGAGGCGTAGAAATAAAGGCAGATCTTAATCTTTCAACATCAGAATGGTATTTATTAAAATCCGTGTAATTCTCGCTTATAAAAACCGTTATTAATTGTCTACAATAGCTACTTGCCGCATAAACATTTGGGATAATCTTGAAAGAAGAACTTTTAGGAAGTACTATTTCGAGAATTGTTTCGTTATTTTTTGTTATTCTAATTTTTACGGCGTCACTCTGATACGGAATATAAACCGTCGTGTCTAAAATTCTTGGTGTTTCTGGAAGTTTTCCGTTAACGTCTAAAATATCGTAATACAACTGCTCTGTTATATTTACCTTCGTCTTATAAATTGTTTCATCTTTATTGTTTGAAACTAAAAGTTCATAAGGAGAAAACTTTGCTCCCATATAGTCGGCTCGTATTTCTTTATCCAAAACACTGAGTTTTTCAAGCGACAATTTTTGATTTTTTGTATCATAGGACATTGTAATCTCCCATGTTTTAGGATGAGAGATAACTGATTGGCTTGATTTACTTTGCTTCTTCACGCTTATAATTATTAAATTTACGACAACGATGCCTATCAAAATTAAAATAAAAGAAATCAGTAAAAAGAGGTATGTTTTCTTAGTTTTTAAAAAAGAGGCTCGACCGTTTAGACTAGAATTTTGAGTAAATGTCTCTTGTGAATTTACATTTTCGTCGATCATACGCCCGTAGCACCAGACGGAGCCATCTGAGTACCATCGCTTCCTTGGGTCGGCGGGGTTTGTTCTTGAGCTACCGTTTGCGCTAATCCCTGATCTTGATTAATAACGCCGTCTGTCGATTGCGGTTGTGTCTCGCTTTGCTCTGTTGGGACAGGAGATTGTTCTTGTGGATTTTGACCCATTTGAACAGGCTGTACATTTTCCTGCGGATTCGTTTCTTGCGTTTGAGGTTGTTGTCCATCTTGTTGTTGGGGTTGCGGCACAACTTTTGTAAATGTAAATTGTTCTTTTGTGTCGTCGTAATCGATAAGAATTTTATCGCCTTGTGTAAATGTTTTGTCGATGATTAGAACCGCGATCGGATTTTCGATCGAAGTTTGTATTAAACGCCTTAATGGCCTTGCCCCGTATAAAGGATCGTATCCTTCTTCTGCAAGTTTTGCGAGCGCTTTTTCGGTTATATCTAAATCGAATTTTTGTTCAAGTAATAATTTTTTAGTATCTTCGATCCGAAGTTTTGCTATTTTTAACATATTATCCCTTGACAACGGTTCAAACACAACGATTTCATCAAAGCGGTTTAAAAGTTCGGGTTTAAAAAATTTTCGAAGTTCGTCGACTAATAATTTTGATAATTCGCCAAAATCTTTTTTAGTGTCTACCGGCTGTTTAACTTCTTCCGCTTTTAAGGGAGTTGATTTTGCATTTCCTGATTGATCAAGAATACGCTGTTGAATTAAAACACTCCCGATATTCGATGTCGCGATTATGATCGTGTTTTTAAACGAAATCGTATTCCCTTTATTGTCTGTTAATCTCCCGTCTTCGAGCAATTGAAGTAATATGTTGAAAACATCCGGATGCGCTTTTTCGATTTCATCGAGTAACACGATTGAATATGGTTTTGCCCTGACCGCTTCTGTTAACTGACCGCCTTCTTCATACCCGACGTACCCGGGCGGCGCGCCGATTAATTTTGCGACTTCGTGTTTTTCCATGTATTCGCTCATGTCGAGTCTTATCGTTAAATCCGAACGACCGAAAAGAATTTCGGCCAATGTTTTTGCGAGCTCTGTTTTCCCAACGCCGGTTGGACCCAAGAAAACGAATGATGCGATCGGCCTGTTTGCACTCGCGAGTCCTATTCTTCCTCTTCGGACCGATTCTGCGACCGCGGCGACAGCGTTTTCCTGATTTATGAGTTTTTTATGCATTAATTCTTCGAGGTGTAAAAGTTTTTGTCCTTCGTCTTCTGTTAATTTTGTGATCGGAATACCCGTCCAGCTACTTACAACTTTTTCGATATCTTCTGATTTGACTTGATTATCCTGTCTTTTTCCTTCGTTTTGCAAAAGTCTGACTTCCGCCGCTGCTTCGTCGATTAAATCAACACCTTTGTCCGGAAGATAACGTTGTCCTATATAACGTTTTGATAAATGAACCGCGTCTTCGACCGCTTCGGGTAAAATTACTACTTTATGAAAAGCCTCGTATTTTGGTTTTAAAACATTTAACATCGCAATCGCCTTTTCTTCGTCCGGTTCATCGACCAAAACCGGCTGAAATCTTCGTTCAAACGCCTTGTCTTTTTCGAAGTACCTTCGGTACTCGGCAGTTGTTGTTGTACCGATAATCTGAAGTTGTCCCCGCGCCAAAAACGGTTTTATAATATTTGATGCGTCGAGTGCTCCCTCGATGTCTCCTGCTCCGATTAAGGTATGAATTTCATCAATAAACAGTATTATCTGTCCGCTCGACGCCTGAACTTCCTGAATAACACCTCTAAGCCTTTCTTCAAATTCTCCTCTGTGAGATGCTCCCGCGACAAGCGAAGTTAAGTCAAGCATGACAATTCTTTTACTTAATAAGTCTTTAGGAGCTGTACCGTCTACAATTTTTTGCGCCAAACCCTCGACGATCGCAGTTTTTCCAACCCCTGCCTCACCGATTATAACCGGATTGTTTTTAGTTCTTCTGAGTAAAATGTGAATAAGTCTTTCTATCTCGCGGTCTCTTCCCGCGACCGCATCAAGCGAGCCATCTTTTGCCTGCGCCGTTAAATCTGTACTGAATCTGTCGAGTATAGATTTTTTACCCGAAGAAAATCCTTCTGATTTGGAAAGTTTTTCCTCTAGATCTTTTTTTTGCAAACCTTGAGATTGTAAATAATTAGCCGTGTCAACGCTAGTCGAGAAGATTGCCATTAACAAATCCTCAGGCGTTATAAAATCGACTCCGCGGCTCTTAGCTCCTGTGTAAGCCTGTTCAAAAATTTGCTTGGACGGTTCGCTTAATGTTGGCTGACCGACAAACGTTCCTTCTTTTTCTTTTCCTTGAAGTTCACGCGAAATTTTTGCAGCATCCAGAGAAAATTGCGATAGAAGTTTAAATATATCCGCATCGAAAAGAAGCCCAAGCAAAAGCTGATCCGGCTCGATAAGTGATTGCTTTATCCTCATCGCCTCCTGTTTTGCGTGCTCAAGAACCGTGGTTGTGCGCGGATCCAAATGCGTCAACGCCGAAACATCTTGTCTTTTAATCGGTTCCATCGAAGACCCGACAACGTTCTTTTCAACAGTCGTTGTCGATTGGATCGACTGAAAAGGAACCCCGCCGATTTTTACCTGCGAGGTTGTTGTATCCGTAGCCTGTTTTTGAACTATTGATTGTCCAGAAACTCCGATATTATCTTGAGTTCCTATCAATGGTTTTCTTTGTGAAAATAAATTTCCAAACATATTATTGCGAACAAGTAAACGGATGATTTTTATCCGTCTTAACCATTCCGCCCCACTCAACTACGGTAAACCCAATCCGCCCTGGCACCAAAGATCTCAAATCCGGTGCTTCTACTTTAACCATGTTTTCAAGCGGTTCAAAATAAAGTCTTACTCTAATCATTGTATCGGGTTTTGGAACAATTGTCATCGGTTCTATTTTTTCAATATCTTCTTCTTCCATTATTCCGACAAAATAATAAGGGGAATAAGGCAAGGCTTTAAGCCAATAATTATTGAAGTCGTCTATCTCCTTACTTGATAGACCTAATTTTGTTAGAACTTTGTTGTAAAGATTTTTTAATTCGTAAAATTTGACGACAAAACCCTGTTTTGGTTTATTGATTTCCGAATCTTTGATTTTTGATTCGTAATAAAGATAGGGATAATTGATGCCATTTTGTTCGATTGTCCCACCGGGATAAGCCGTAATTTTCCAACCATCGATTAAAGGATACTGGGGAATCGTTAATGTGAAAAACCCTTTAGGAAAAACCTTGACATTAACCGAAGTTTTCTTTATGGGATAAAGATAAATCGCTGGCTTACATTCCGGAGTCCACCAAGAATAACTCGGAGTTGTAATAAAATCGACTTTTTTAAGTTGCAGGCTTTTTTTTGCCTGTTCGTTTAAGTTAACTGATTTATCTGTCGGAAGATATTCATAGGCTATTTGATCCTGATTATCCATTAAATAAATCGTATCTAAATGGAAATAAAGTGGATAAAATTTATTTTTGATTTTTACCTGAAGGGTTCCTATCTCTTTAGCGCCAGCTAACCCTTTTATCGTATTTAAATTTGATTTATTACCGGTATAAACATAGGCAGGCGCTGACAACGTCATTGTAGACCCGACAATATCGACCGTGTTAAAGGCAGACGGAGGAAATTGATTTTCTTCTCCTTTAACAATCGCAATTTGTCCACCCGTACTTTTACAATTTTTTATAAAATCCGGAATCTGTACCTTATCTTTTAAATAAATATCAAAAATATACTCCCCGCCAAAAGACATTTTATTGTCGGAATTATTTTTTATTTCTTTTAATTTATAAACTATGTCATCGCTTTTATTTTCGCCGAAATAATTTGCCGATTTTAACTGATAAAGATCTTGTCCGTTATAACTGCCAACTTTTGCCATCTCGGGCATTTTGGAAACAGGAATTCCTCCGTCTTTTTTGATTAAATCGTATTTAGCGCCGTTGTACATAATAAACTCATCGCTGTTGGGAGGATCAAAATCAACACACGAAACAGGAGGAGCAACAGGCGACTGTTCAGGATTTTTTTGCGAAAACATACCCGTCATCGCCGCGGCAGATAAGACGACTAAGACAACTATTATGATTATAAATTTATTCATGATTAATGCTTTCTATCTTATTTTCAATATTTTGCATTTGTTCTTTTGATGGTTCCAAAGGCTGTTGCTCTTGGAGTTCCATCTCTTTTGGCTTTTCCTCTTTTTTTGCTATTAGATCGAGCGTTGTGTTTTCCTCTTCTTCTTTTGCCGCAACTTCCGAAAGAACACTTTTTCCGGCTTCTAATTTTGCTTTAAGATACGCGACGACTTCGGTTTTTGAGAATCCTCCGATAAGAAGGAATGGTAAAATATTTCCGACCATTTCCATCCCGCTATTAACTTTTGCCGGCTCCGCCGAGGTAAGAAGATCGATCGCTTTATTGATTTTATCGATGTCACCCTGAATCCATTGTTTCCGATCTACCTCTCCTCCCTCTATTCCCTTTGGCGGTTCTAGTTTTTGATAATTTTCCTGCCACATCTTTTTAACGCTTTCGTAATCATCAAGACTCACTGTCTGGACACGATTTACAGACGGCAGTTGAGTAGTTTGACTTGCGGCTTCATACATCGCTTTTTCAAAAAGATCAGACGGCGCGACGTTCGGGGCAAATTTTCCTTTTTTTTCTTTCGAAATAGTTCCGGCTGCGCTCAAAATCGACGCGGCTAAAGGATTCCCTTTTTGTTTTTCCTGCACAAGTTTTTGTCTAATCTGTTGATATTGCTGTTGAGTCTGAATCGATCCCACTGATTTTGGACTTGCAATTTTTTCTAAAGTATCGTGAACTTTTG
>JAMDAA010000012.1 GCA_023484045.1 Patescibacteria group bacterium | reverse complement strand
CGTATCCGTATCTTTATACATGAGTTTATGATTCTTTAGGTCGTAATCACCCCTGTGATGAATTCCCTCGAATTCGCTCCAGCCAAACGGCGCATTGTATTCGATATCTTCGGCAAACCTCGCGTAATGCGCGCGCTCTTTCGGATCGTGCTCTTTAAATCGCAAATTATCTTTTTTCATTCCTAACGAAATATACCACTCGAGTCTTTTTTCTTTCCAATAATTAAAAGTGTCTTCGCCTTTTTTCTCATCGGGTTTTATAAAATATTCGAGCTCCATCTGTTCGAATTCTCTACTCCTAAAATTAAAATTTCCGGGTGTTATTTCGTTTCTAAAAGCTTTACCGATTTGCGCGATACCGAACGGAATTTTAACGCGCGTTGAATCAACCACATTCCTAAAATTTACAAAAACACCTTGAGTTATTTCTCCGCGTAAATACGCCTTTTTCTTTTCTTCCTCTGTCGTACCGATATATACTTCCGTTAACAAATTGAACTTTTTAGGGGTTGTTAATTCTCCTTTACAATCCGGGCATTTGCTTCCATCGACTTTGTCGGCCCTAAATCTATGATGACATCTTTTGCACTCGACAAGCGGATCTGTAAATACAGTGACGTGTCCCGATGCTTCCCAGACTTTCGGATTCATTATTATCGCAGCATCTAATCCGACCACGTCATCCCGCTCATAAACCGTATTTTTCCACCATTGCTTTTTAATGTTATTTTTGAGTTCTACTCCTAAAGGACCAAAGTCCCAAAATCCGCCGAACCCCCCGTAAATATCTGATCCTTGAAAAATAAAACCGCGTCTTTTACAAAGTGCCGTGATCTTGTCCATTTTACCCACTTCCATACCGATATAATAGCAGAATTTAAAGACTTGATAAAGGCTTAATCATTAAGAAAACGCGGTATTATTCTCCTAGATTTGAGTTTTCTCTCCATAACTTGTTCTATAAATAAAATCGTATTCAAATTTCTCGAAGTTTTATCGCGGGGATAAAATCCTAAATTTTTTAAAAGATCGATTTCGAATTCGTGGATCACGGGAGCAATATCTTCTGTGTCTGATAATCTGACTAATGTTTTCCTAAGAAGATTAAACACTATCTTGTTTTCCTGATTTTCTGGGCATAAACCATCGATTAATTCGCAGACATGGTAAGCAAATCCTATTTTCGATAAATCATCCTTGATCGGAGAAAAATCTTCGATAACTTCTATTTCTATTAGAAGAGGAAGACTTCTTCCCTGATAAAGACTAATGTTTGAATGATTTAGAAGTTCGATGTGGGGAGAACGACGACTCGTGATTCTTCTAACCCCAATCGCCTTTACGTGAATTTTTCCGTATATTTTAGTAAAGACCGTTAATATTCTGTCTGCCTCGCTAAAATTTCGTCTTTTAATGATTATTCCTTCTGTTTTATACGTCCGCATAGAGGAAAACGCGTTTTACGGTCTGAGTTTAACTTCTTTGTCTGTTGTTAATTTAAATTGTTCAACCTGCCGTCCATTCATTTTAATCGTATAGGTGTTATCGTAGGTTCCGGGTTGCTTTTGAATAAGTAGCGGTAAAGACGATCCGGGTTTTACTTTAAAAGGCAATTTATAAGAAATGGTTAATTTTGCCGTACCCAACGGTTTTACTGTCAAAAATCCGTCCAATACAGTTTTTCCGAATTCCTCGTACGTCGAAATTTTTACCTCAGACCCGACACTGTCGACGATTTCACTCCCCTTTGGAACATATACCCTAAACCAATCTCTTAAGACTGCGTTTAGACAAAGATTCCCTCTCTCTTCGTTGCAATCAGACGGAGGATACGGATTTTTATAATTGACCGTTATCGTCTTTATTATACTTCCATCACTTTTTACTTCGTATTTTTGTTCGACATCTTCTTTAATATACATATTTGACTTTTGCCCCCCAAAATTTGCCTCATCCAGGTAGAAATAATCTCCGTCAAACGATTTTACTCGCCCGGCGGCGTTGAGTGCTTCGATTCCCGTCTGGGCGTCTTTATCATACACGTAGAACAAAACGTGTTTCTCGTTCGTTTGTTTTAGTAATTCTTGAAATAACGGCCCCCAATAAGTTCCCGGAGAAGATTTAAGCGCCTTTTCCATAATCGCATACATCAAAACTCCGAGTAAATCTTTTCGTCCCGGACCCTTAACATAATTAACGGGTCTTGAAATATTATCTTCTAAAACATAAATTACCTCAGGACAATCGCATCTTTTATCGATTTTACTCGTAAACTTTATACCTCCTGCATAAACTTCATCGTCCAATATTTTAATCGTCGAAACCAAAATACTCGTATCGATCGCGATGATACCGTCGACTTTAACTTTTCCCGACGATTTGTTGTATAAAGATTCAAAGGTTTTCATCGATTCGATAAAGTCTGGAGAAAGATTAGAATCTCTTAAATTTAAATTGTAAACTTTCGGAAGATATTTAAGAATCGGCTCCGGCGCCTTTGGTTTATTCATGATCGTATTATCTAAATTATAGATATCGCTCGCGTTGTCAAAGTGAATAACGCCCTTGTCGATTCTTAAAATTGCGTACGCTGTTATAAAACCACCTGTTGGTCGCAATTCTTTGTCGTTTAAGAATAAAACCAGATATTTTTTTTCAGTTTTTTCTCCTAAAAGATCCGGCAAAGCTTTAATAAGCGGTCTTGCGTCGGTAACTAATATTTCTCCTTCGTCGACTAACGTTTTTATTGTCTGTAAATTTTTCTTTATCTTGTCTCCTCCCAAAATCGACGGATAATGATTCGGGTCGACCTCGTCGATTTCCTTTCTCGCAAGACTAATCGATTTTGCAATATCGTCGATACGCGGAGTAATTTTACTCATCGTCATTACCGCGGTTTGGACCCGTTGTTCAGCCGACCCCATCACAAAACTTCCTTTACCTTTAAGACCTAAAACATCTTGGTATGGTTTAATCGATTCAACTAGGGTCGAAGCCGCATCTAATCCATAAGATCCCGCCTTCAAAAGATGATCTGCATCGCTATAATACCAATTCGCGATCGGAACATATTTTAGAAACGAGAGCGCCTTAAGATCATTTTGTGTACCCGCTAAGTCTTTTCGAGTTTTATCGATCTCCTGCCCTGCGAGATCGACATTTTGTTTTTTAAGCGCATCCATCGCAAGATTTGCCTGTTTATAAGTTTTATTTGCCGAACTAATGGTTTTTTGCAAAGGTAAAACGATCGTAAAAGTTGAAGCGATCCCTAAAACTATCAAAACCAATAATATGATCAGGATTGCTTTTGGAAAATGTCGACGTTGTGTATTTATCCTTCCCTGTTCTTTTTTGACGTCTTTAACGTCTTTTTTAACATCCTGATTTTCCTTTTTGCTCGGCATAACTAGATCGATTTTTCGAAATTCATCCATAGAATTAGATAGTATCGTATTAATGCTATTTCTGTCAATAGAACGAGGCCAAGGTCATAATTATTCTGTTAATATTATGTTTCCAACATAATTAACAAATTGCTCTGTTTTAGCGTATGTTTTTTCATCAGTTTGCTTATCTTTTCCAGCTTGTCTCCAAGAAAGAGCATTTTGAATCAACTCTGCCCATTGGGGGATTTTTTGCTTTGCCCAAATAGCAGCTTTTGTTTTTGAAACCTGCTCACCATTTTTATATGCGTATAATGCTCTGGATAAAGTTAAAATTGCATATGCTTGACCGTATTGAGTATGCATATTTTGCACCCATTTGTTCCAGGATTTTACATGATCTTTTACGGAATCTATAAATTCTTCTTTAGAAACTGGTTCAATAATTGTTTTAGGACAAGGACCAAAAAGAGTTTTTCCATCTTTGCGAACCATATACCAATTCATTAACCAGTGTTTACCGACCTCCTTTATTTGAAATTGTTCTCCTAGACTGATAGTTGCGACTCTGCTGATTTTTGATTTGAAAGTTTTTAAAGCGGGTACGGAAATATATTGCACATCTATTCTGCCGGACATTTTTTTATGCTCTCTTTCAAATTCCTCATGCATTTCTTTCAGTAATTCGAATTCCCTACCATCAAGATCCGATTCTAAAGCAACTAATAAATCAATATCGCTGACGTTTTCTTCAAAATCTCCGTCAACAAGAGAACCATAGAGATATAAACCAACTAATTTATTACCAAGAGTAGATTGTATTTTAAAAAGAAGCTCATCTAAAACTTTGTTGACATCGGGATAGACTGTTATTTCCATAAGGAAATTATAACAGGTTGAAAGAGTTGGAGGCGAAGGTTTTATTATTTCAGCAATTTATTCCAAAGCATTAAAACATTATTGATTGTCTCTTCATTAAAATTTCCCGTAGTCATTACTGAGGTAACTTTTTCCTTCCATATTCCACCAACAGGATCTAAAGCCTTAGCCGCTAGTTTTTTATAAATTTCTACCTTCTTCACTCTATTGGTTTCGTTGATAAAAGACTGGAATAACTGTAAAAATTCAATATCATGTTCTTTAAGCCACTTAATGGCATTCTTTTCACCTTTCCATGGAATTTTTCTGATAGTAAAGTAACCGACAAAAGCTTCAACAACAGAATACATAAGTCTTACATCAAGTGCTTCTAGATATAGTTGATCCTGAGATTGAAAGTAACGCATATTTTGAATAAAGTTGTAATTTATCTTTTGCCAGTCTGTATATTGCGAGGCATCCGTTACTGTATCTTGATATTTATTGCTTTTTTCTTTTACTTTTTTAAGCAATCCTGATTTATCAAGAATGATTTGTCCATCTCGCACCCAGTTAACAATCCATCCCTCTTTACTAGCAAAGTCAAGTATCTCTTTAGATAAAATTTCTTTTATTTCTTCAATTGTATAAAAGAATACTTCCGTAACTGTATTATCAATAAATGTATTTATTCCGAGTATATTTGACGGTAAATTATTGACGATAACAGTTAAATCATAATCGCTATCTTCAGTTTGAGTTTTATTTCCTGTTGAACCCATCAATAATATTCCATTAACGATGGTGTTTGTCTTTAATGTATTTAATACCTCTTCAAGCGTCTTACTAGACATTGAAACATCTGTTTTTAACATTGACATAGAAGAATTATAACAGACTGATGTATAAGATATTATAAAATTAAAGGCATTTTTACTTTCCATCCGTCTATATTAAGACCTCCCATTTTTTGATGAAGATAATTTACAACATTTTTTGATATTTGTATCATCTCGACTTTACCATCTGCAGATAGTGCTTTTTTATATATCTCAACAAATTTATTATCAGGAAATTCTTCTAACAAATACCTTTTACGTAAATCACTATCTGTAAAGTACGCCAGTAATTTTTCATAACGGACAACAGGTAATCTTAAGAATTTGGCATAAAACTCATAAAATTTATAAATTGATTGAAAATAGATAAATTTAAAATCAGTATTTTCTTTTTCGAATGAATCTTCTAAATTATCAATCATGTCCCAGATAGAATACTTGTAAATTTCTATCATTGATGGCAATATTTCTTGATATTGTTTATCAAAATATTTTTTGGCGGTATTTTTTAGTGAAGTAATTGCTCGGACTTCTTCAAAAAGTATTTCTCCTGTAATAAATTGTATTATTGACATTTGTCTATTATTTTTATGATCATCAAAAAAATATTTCAATATTTGGTTTTGAGGATTTACAAGATATTCAATAAGATATCCGTCTTTATATATATTGCCTCTCTCTCTAAAATCGGCTGTATCCGGAAGAATGAGATGCAAATCTATGTCTGATCTAACCGAAGGACTACCGGTTACATAACTGCCGCAAACCAAAGCGCCAATAATTTTATTATCTTTTTTAAATTCTTTTATAAATTTTTCTATTGTATTTTTCCACTTATTCATATAGAAGAATTATATCAGAAGTTCTTGTTGACCATTATCACCATAGTCTTTACCTTTTATCCAAAATGCTTTTCTGTTAGAGCAATTTGAATCAGGTTTTCGCCTTCTTTGATTTCTTTGTCCGAGAACGGATAAATTTTGTTTTTAGTCGCCCAAATTTCCCACAAACCTTGATGTATTGCGTGCATTTTTAACCTAAGAGTTTCTTCTTCGTTAAAATGTTTGATTCCATACCCTTTTAAAAAGAGTGATTGAGAAAACTTATTGCCCAATTGAAAATTTATCGGCAATTTTTGTAAATCCCAGAGGGGGTCTCCCCAATGAGCCCATTCAAAATCAAATATTCCAACAATTTTCCCTTCATGAATTTGAATATTTGATACGCTGAAATCAGAATGAACAAGTTTGCTTTTAATTTCTTTTATCTCGAGGAATTCCAGAAATATCTTTTCTATCTTCTCAAAAGTTTTGTCCGGACAATAAGATTTTTCTTTAGCTGTTGTAAAATACTTTAAAAATTCTTGTTTATATCTGTCCCTCCAGTTGTAAACATTTCCCAACAAATCCTCATGGTTACCTATCTTTTCGGAAGTAATGGAATGAATCTTCCGGGCTAATTCTCCCAATTGGTATGCTAGATTTTCTTGAACTTTTCTGGGGCTTTTTCCAAATGCATCTTTTAATGTTTTTCCTTGAATAAAAGAAATCAGGATATAGTCTTTGTTTAAAATT
>JAMDAA010000016.1 GCA_023484045.1 Patescibacteria group bacterium | reverse complement strand
CGCTTTTTGTCTTAAACTTCCATCTCCAAACACGGTAAAGATAAAATTTAATCTTTTTTCTTTTAAAATCTTTAATGCTTCGAGATAAACCATAATCCCTGTCTCTTCTTCTAGCCTTCCTATAAATAAAATCTTATTTTTTGATTGGTATTTATTGGTAGTATCGGTATTTATTGGTAGTATTCCTATGCCACCGTAGGTGATATAAGTCGGTTTTGTCCCATACCATTTTTTAAGATAATCCCCAACACATATATTACCGTAAGAAAATTTTTCGGCGATTTTATGCATCAAGACAGCTTTTTTAGACGGAATTTTGTTACCTTCGTATCCATGAAAAGTAGTAAACACTTTTTTATTCGGAAATATAAATCTGAATGGAAGATACCAGAAAAACACATCGTGATAATGTGCGATATCTGCAGATTCAATTAATTTTAGATTTTTCCAAAACCAAAACCAAATATTAAACTTTTTTATCCAATTTTCTTTATTAACAAATTTAAAAGGAATTCTATAAATTTTTATCCCAAAATAACTTTCTCTAAGATTTAATTTTTTGTCATGCTGCTCAGTAACAACAATAACTTTATGACCTTGTTTTATTAATTTTTTACTGATTTCGAAAACATGTTTTTCCACACCACCGATATGCGGAAAAAATAACCGAGAAAAAAATATAATCGTCATTACAAAGCAGATTTTACATTATTTATCAACCATTGACAAACCTTTCGTACACTCTATATATTACGACTTGAGGGTACAGAGCCTCCTAAATTTCAAAATGAAAATTGCTATTTTCCACGGACTTCATAACGGTGGTGCGAGACGAGCTGTCAACGAATTGGCAAAGAGGTTGAAAAAGAATAATATTGTCGATCTTTATATAGTAGAGGATAAACAAAATAAGGAAGAAAAAACATTTTTTAGCAATGTTTTCTTTTACAAATTTATTCCTAAAAAATGGAGTGGCGGAAATTGGAAGGTTCGCCTATATAAAGATACAGTAGAACTTTATAAACTATACAGACTTCACAAGAAAATCGCACATGACATCGATAGTAAAAAATATGATATCGCCTTTGTCCACCCTTCAAAATATACCCAAGCGCCTTTTATACTGCGTTTTCTAAACACAAAAAAAGTATATTATTGCCAGGAGTCTCTTAGAATTGTTTATGAGGAAATTTTTAAAACGCAGCAAGATGCAAATTTTTTAAAGAAAATATATGGGGAAATAGTGCGAGCGATTCGAAAAAAAATCGATCGAAAAAATATAATTAATGCGAATTTAGTTTTATCTAATTCAAAATTTACGCAAAAAAACGTAAAAAGTATTTATGGGATAGAAAGTAAAGTAGCCTTTCTTGGTGTAGACACTGATTTTTTTGTTCCGGCGAAATTAAAAAAAAACACAGACGTTTTGTATATTGGTTCTAAAGAAAAAAATGAAGGATTCGAGCTATTACGTGACGCGATCAGTCTTATGTCTAAAAAACCAATTGTTAAATGTCACATGACAGATCAAAATTGGATCGACGACGAAGAACTTAGACAGTTATATAGAGGTTCTAAATTAGTTGTTTGTCTTGCTCAAAATGAGCCATTTGGGCTTATACCCTTAGAATCTGCGGCGTGCGGAGTTCCGGTTATAGTTTTAAACAGCGGAGGATACAGGGAAACGGTTATAAATCAAGAAACAGGACTGTTTACTTCCCGTGATCCTAAAAATCTCGCCAAAAAAATTACAACTCTTCTTTTAAATAAAAAAAAACTGGAGAGAATGGGACTTAAAGCACGCGAAAATGTTGTTTCTTACTGGACGTGGGATAGGAGCGTTAAACATATCGAGAAAATTATTACGGGAAACGGTTCGATACAATCAAAATTTTCTAGTTCATCGAATAATACCATTAACAAATCTCGAATGAAGATAATTGCGGTCGTTTTGATTTTTTTATTTTCTATTTTACTTCGATTGTCGACCTTGAATCAGATAGGGAGGACTTGGGATGAATACGAATACGTAGAACAAGGATATAAACTAACTGAATTAATAAAAAATGGAGATTTTAATAACAATTATTTTTATACCACTTATGACCATCCACCTCTTGTAAAATACATTTACGGAATTAGTGCTCATTTCGATGTTGAAAAAATAATTAATAATAAACCCGTTTTTAATTACGATCTGACGAATTCGAGGTTATTATCTTCGCTTATGTTCAGTTTGGGAGTAGTAGTCGTTATTCTCATCGGTTGGAAAATATTTTCACCGATAGTCGGAATCATTTCGGGAATTATTCTTTCGATGCTCCCGTTTACGCTCGGCCTGTCGCAGTTAGTGACAACAGAGAGTCTAAAAATTTTAGTTTACCCATTAGTAATACTTAGTTACATCGCTTTAATTAAAAAATTTTCGGTAAAAAAAGTTTTCATCGCAGGTATTCTGACCGGAATTGCTTTTCAGGCTAAGCAATCTAACGCACTACTTATTTTGATTCTTGCTACGTCATTTTTTTTGCAATGTAGAACACTTTCTGCCAAAGAAAAGATAGGTTTTATTAAAGTAAGGCTTTTAGCGATCCTTACGATTATTACAATCGGGATTATTGTCTTTATTCTCATCTGGCCGCAGGTCCTTTTTCATTTCAGAGAAGTTTATGATGTTAATCAAAAACTTTGGTCTGTTCAATTTTCGCCAAAACTTTGGCAGATAACACTTGCTCCGCCTGAGGTATTTTTTGGCCGATTAATGTTGGCACCCATTTTTTATTATATAGTATATTTTTTAATCACGATACCGGTTATTATCTTGTTTCTGTTTGTATTTGGGGTAAAAAATATAGTTAAATCCAAAAACTTGTATCGCTATATCATTCTCTTATGGTTTATATTTCCCTTTAGCATGTCTATTTATTCCTGGAGGCAACACGGTTTACGATATATTATCGAAGTGTATCCCGCGATCGCCCTGATCGCAGCCGTCGGGTTTGATGCTTTTGTTCAAAGATTTACGAGAAACCAATTTAAAAAATTTCTGTATTTCATACCTATAATCGTTTATTTATTAATTTCTTTGTGGTACGTAAAACCGTATTATCTTGATTACTTTAATGAAGTCGTCGGTGGAACAGAAACGGTGTACAGATCTAATTTATTTCAAACAGGTTGGTGGGGACAGGGTGAAAGAGAGGCGGGATTGTTTTTAAAAAATAGTGCGCCTCAGGGTTCTAATGTCGGACTCGCCCTTTCTCCGGAACACACATTTCCACGCTTTGAGAGCTTGAAATATTCAATGTGGGCAGAAAATAAAAAATACGATTTTGTGGTCGTTAATAACTATCATATTATTCGCGACAGTTTTGACGATAGTGCTATCAGGAAAAATTATAATCTGGTTTACCAAGTAAAAGCGGATGGCGCAACCCTAGTGTATGTGTATAAAAGTAAATAATAGTTGAGTATTTTTATGAAGAAGATTGAGGTTTCGATCATTAGTGTAAATTACAAGGCCAAGGATTTGTTGTTTAAGTGTATCGACTCTATTTATAAAAATACGCGGGGCGTCGAGCTTGAAATAATCGTCGTTAATAATGATAAAAATGAATTCATAAAAAAGGACTTAAAAAGTGGATATCCGAAAGTAAGATACATAAAATCTAAAAATAATCTCGGGTTTGGTGCGGGAAATAATTTGGGCGCAGAATACGCAAAAGGGGAGTTTTTGTTTTTTCTAAATCCAGATACTATTGTAGGACAAAACGCAATCGATAGTCTCTATAAATACATTTTAAAAAATGAAAAAATCGGAATTGTCGCGCCTTTGCTTTTACACGAAAACGGAGAACCTTTTAGACTTCAGGGTGCAAAAGAGCTTACTCCACTACGGGCGATATTTTCCCTTTCATTTTTTATCAAATTATTTCCTAATAACTCTATTTCAAAAAATTATTGGATTAGTAGCTGGGATAAAAAAAATGACCAAGAAGTTGATGTAGTCCCCGGGACAGCATTTTTAATAAAGAAAAAGATATTTGATCGCGTGCATGGTTTTGACGAGAATTTTTTTCTGTATTTTGAAGAATTTGATTTATGTAAAAGAGTATCGGAACTGGGTTATAAAATTTATATTACTCCCAAAGCGAAAATAGTTCATCTTTGGGAAAGGAGTACAAAACAAAATAAAAACATAAATAACATTTTTTCAAAAAGCAGGTTTTATTATTTTAAAAAACATTACGGATTATTTTTGGCAATAATAGTCCATTTATTTACGAATTTTAATAAAAATCATTTAATTTTAGGATTAATCTTATTGTTCGGTTCGTTCCTTAGATTTTATCGATTAAACGATCTGATGATATTTATCGGCGATCAAGGATGGTTTTATTTATCAGCGAGAGATATAGTTATATCGAATGTTTTTCCATTGGTCGGTATCACATCGAGTCATTTATGGCTTCACCAGGGACCTTTATGGACATATATACTTGCACCCGCCCTTTTAATCTCGGGCTTTAATCCCGTTTCGGGCGCGTATTTAACCGCTTTCTTTGGGATATTATCGATTTTTTTAATTTATAAAATAGGAACTGAATTCTTTTCAAACAGGTTAGCATTGTTTACTGCCCTTATATATTCGGCGTCTCCCTTGGTAGTTTTTCATTCGAGAATGCCATATCACACGAGTCTGATCCCTTTTTTTGTCCTGCTGCTGTTTTTTTCGCTTTCTAAATGGATTAAGGGGGGCATTTTTTATTTTCCGCTCGCGCTTTTTTCGTTGTCAGTTATCTATAATCTAGAGCTAGCAACCATTGTTTTTTGGCCAGTAATATTATTTATTCTTGCTTTTGGATTTATAAAAAAAACAAGATATTTTAATCGAATTAAGAAAAAGAAAATACTTTTTCTTTCGCTTTTTGCCTTAATTTTTCCGATGATTCCGGTTTTAATTTATGATTTTTACAATGGTTTTCCTCAAACGATTGTTTTTGCTGGGTGGGGTTTTTACAAAGTCGCAAAAATATTAAACGTGGTAAAAGGTAATATTCAAGGGGATAATTCTCTTATCCAAACATTTAACTTTTTTATGTCAAAATACGAAATACTCACTATTCCATTCGGAAAATATTTATCTGGTGCAATATTGTTAATAACAATGGCAGTTTCGATATCCGAACTTAAGAGAACAAAACCTATCTCCCCATTCGGTATAATCTTTCTCCTAACGGCATTTGGACTAATATCATACATTATTTCTAATGTACCTTCTGAGGCATATCTTTTAATGCTTTTTCCGGGATTAATTTTTATTTTTGCTTACACACTCGAAAAAATAAAACCACAAATTTTAGGAGTTATTTTAGTTCTCTCGATCGCGTCTTATAATATCTATATACTTATTAACACAAATTTTTTAATGGGCAATGGTTTTACACTTGACAAAAGAATCGGGGCATCCAAAGAAATCCTGAAACTCGCTGATGGCAGAAAGTATAGACTTATTTTTAAGGGTCCTGGACAGGAATTTACGAGTTCCACGGCAAATTATGAGTATTTGACTTGGTGGTTAGGTAAAAATCCACCGGTCGATTCACGCCAAAGAGTTATAATTGTGATCGAGGAGAACACAAATAATATTCGGGTTCACGTGAAAGAATATAAGTAGTAAAATAAAAAAGTATGGACAAAATTTCCGTGATAATTCTTACTAAAAATGAAGAAAAAAACATCATCGATTGTATCGAAAGTATTAAGTGGGTCGATGAAATTATCATAATCGACGATTATTCATCAGACAGAACTTGTGATCTAGTAAAATCTTTTAAAGATCAAAAAATTCTGATTTATGAAAAAAGATTGGAGAACGATTTTTCTGCGCAAAGAAATTTCGGTCTTTCGAAAGCGAGCGGAGAATGGGTTTTGTTTATAGACGCCGACGAACGAGTAACGCCGGCCTTAACGGGAGAGATAATGGCGATAATTAATGATCCATTAAACAAAAACGCGGGATTTTATATAAAAAGGACAGATGTGATATGGGGTAAAAAATTAAGATACGGCGAGTTTAAAGATATTTGGCTTTTGCGATTAGGGCTAAAAAATAAAGGGGAGTGGCGGGGCAAAATACACGAAAAATGGAATATCAAGAAAAAAGCAGGAAAATTGAGGAATGAGTTAATTCATTATCCCCATCCCAATCTCGAAGAGTTTTTAAACGAAATTAATTTGTATACAGATATAAGGGCAGAAGAAATATATCAAAAAAAACAAAAAGTTCGTTGGTGGTCGGTATTGTTTTATCCGAGTTTTAAATTTTTACTTAACTATGTTTGCAAACTCGGTTTTCTCGACGGAATCGAGGGTTTTATCACAAACGCACTTATGAGTTTTCATTCTTTTTTAGTTAGGGGAAAATTATGGCTGCTTTGGGACAAAAAAAGAAAATATTAACCTATTTGCTTATTCTTTTAAGCCTCGTTTTATTATCCCGTACAGTATTTGTTCTATGGAACAGTTTTTTGCCCGATTTTATGGTTTTTTACAAATCAACAAAAATATTATTCGACAACCAAAATCCATATATTGTTAGCAATAACTTTACCCAAATCAATTATTTGCCATCTACTCTTTTCTTTCTTTATCCGATTTTAATATTTAATTTTACCGACTCTTCGAGGATTTGGCTTATTTTTTCAATAGTGTCTTTATTGGGATCATTTTATTTGCTTTATAAAATAAAAAA
>JAMDAA010000029.1 GCA_023484045.1 Patescibacteria group bacterium | reverse complement strand
TAATTTTTGGTATTCTGGTTTGCTTCCAATAGCCATTGATCCGAAAAACAATATCTGCCGCAATCTCCGATATTATTTGAATAATCCGATTGCTATCGAGTTTAACAGTCATGGTATAGCCGTTTCTGCCATCTGCGCCCGGACTTGAAATATCAAAGTACCTATTGGCGCTTGAGCCGTTGGCTCTTGCTCCGGCAATTCTTGCGGCTGTTGTGTTAGAACTTTCAATATAAACTTCCACACTATCTGCACCGATAGGGATAAAAGAGGATAAATCTAAGTTTTGCCATGCAGAGTTTGTGGAATTTTGGGCGGAGGCGAGTGTTTCTGTAAAGTGCATACCAAGACCAGCCTGATCGAGTGTTGGAGTATTAAGATAAGCGCCCATGATAGAGATAAACTCATGGTCTGAAAAAACCGGAAAAGTTGCCGCAGAATAACCATTGGCATTTAAATTGCCGGTGAAATTAGCTCCTGCTTGGACTAAATAAAGATTAGTTCCCTTTACTAAGGCTCCAATTTTGAAAGCATCAAAATAAAAATTATAACCGGTGGACGCCGCGTTTTTATCGCTTCTTAAAACTATTTTAATCGTATGGCTTCCTGCAGAAAGCCCTGTTTTTTCATAAACCAAAAAGCGGGTTAAAAGCAATGCGGAGTAAAGATCAACTGTTGAATCAAGTACGTTGTCAATATAAATATCAATCTTGCCCATATACGGCCCTTTGGCCGAGAAAATGCCTATTCTGGTACCTGTAAACGAATAGATTAAATAATCAGCAGGCGTTAGGGTGGTGTGATAAGAGCGGTTGTAAAACTGCATGGAAGAAGTGGAATAACTCCAACTTCCCACATAAGAAATAGCAGCGTCTAAATCATCAACAATTACTCTTAGTTTATCGGCATCAACAGAATTATTAGGATGGTCTAGCTCACTTTGTGTCCGGTGAGATTCTAAAACCTCGCCTGTTTCAGAATGGGCGGACGGGTCTTGGTCGTGAGCCAGAATTTTATTATCTATCTCCTGTCCTATGGTTGTTGTATCTGTGGCGCTTTTTGCCAAAGCTCCCCAGCATATTGCAGGCATTAAAAAACTCCTTTCGAAATTTCAACTTCATTTGAACGTGACCGCACTATGGCCTTACCCCGTCCATACTCACTCCATAATGTCACCAAACCGGCTTTCAGTCGGTATAAAGTCTGCTCAAGATTTAGTATGTTTTGTGTTTCTCTCATACAATTTACAATGCCGTACCCACTGGATACACACTTTCAACTAAAGCTCCGGCCGGAACCAAAACCTGCTCCCACGAAAGATTAACTTGGTCGCAGTCCGGATCGGTATTATTAAGAACGCCGTTATAAGTAACCCACACATTATCAAACCAAAGATCGCCTGAAACATCGTTTAACTCCAAGGAAAGCTCCCAATTAGCAGGAACACCCAAAGGAAGCGGAACTGATAAACTTTGCGTTGCCCATCCACTTGCAAGAGGAATTGAAATAACATTTTCATCTGTAATATTTTGCCCGCCATAATACCTGTTTGTTCGAAGGATTAGTTTTGCGTAAGGATTGCCGCCAGCAGAAGTTAAGTTTGATTTTCTGGAAAGTTGAAAGGTTAAAGGAAAAGTTGGTTTTTGATTTTTCGTTTGCCGGATTATAAGCGCAGTTGCACTCCCAGCTAAATTGATATGTCCTACCAAATACTGATGAAATAAAGATGGTGTTGCAAAACCACCAAGCAGATTTTTAATTCGATATGCTTGATCCTGAACAAAAAGGTTATAACCATTCATTCCCGGGACATTTCCGGCGTCAAGCCAGGACTGTCTCTGTGGAGCGCTAAATTCCGACCAGCTTTTGGAAACTGTAAATAAATAAGAAATCTCACGAAGACTGTAATAGCGGGAACGAGTCATAAAACGGGGATTCTTGCCAATAGAACAGAAGAACGAAAAATCGTACATCTTCAAGGTCTTGTTATAATAAATCTCAAGACCGGCTGGTATAGTAATTCCCATTATTCTTGGCATAGTATTTCCTTTACCCTACTGGCGGCGTACTTTTGACGCCAAAGTAAAAAGCCACAACTGCCAGAAGTACAGAGCTGACAACTCCATCGTGTCCTAATCCGATTAAAACAAACGAGCCGATAACCACAATCATTGCCAAAATATCAGTTGGTTTCATTCTATCCAGAAAATTATAAAATTCTTTCATATTCTGTTCCATAAAGTTTCGAAGTATCTAGTGAACTCTACTGCTACTTCTCTTGAAACTATTTTTATCGAAGCCTCATCATTAACTGTTACTGCACGCCTTGACATGTTATGCGATCCTAAAACTGTAATTTCTTGATCTATAATCCAAAGTTTGGCATGAGTAATAGGGGATGATGGCCCAAACTTTGCTAAAGCTCCGGCTTCTTGTAAATTTAAGATAGTGTTTTTGTTGACCGAATTTAGTGGATGTCTTGGATGTTCTTTGTTTAACAGAACTCGAACAGCAACTTTGCGCCTTGCGGCTTGCAAGACTTCATAGGAAAGTTGTTGAATACTTGAATCGTGGTCGTGATGATACCATTTCCACTCAAACTGAATAATATCTATACTCGCCTTGGCTTGCCGAACACAATCTGTGATCGTTCCAATGAAAGCTCTCCCCGGCAAAGGGGTAACTATAGCATTGATATTCTCAACCATTATTTTTGTTTGTAAGTCTTGCATACTTAAATTTTTACGCTTCCAAACCTAATCGCAACTCCCAAGCGATGTACTACTAACGAAAGTTTGTCTGCGACACCATCGCTCGTGCCTCGCCTTATCGCTCGCCCTGCTTCGCAGGTCTCGCTTTGGCTTCGGCACTCGCTACCTTATGGGAAACTCCAACCTTTGTACTTTTCCCAAACCTTGGGTCGCTATCGCGCAACCCAAACCGCCAACCTTAAACCCAATTGCGATTCGAAACTCCATCGCCCCCGACAATGCGCGCCGCCCGCCTACGGCGAACATATTTATAAGAAAAACTTGTAAGGAAAGGCGGCGCTAGGCGGGGGCTTGGGATTACCAAACATAACTCGCACCATTGCCTCTCTCGCCAAGCAAAGCTTGGCTCGTTCGGCTCCACAACTGCCCTTTGCTCGCAGTGCCTGGCCTCGCTTCGGGCAGCAGAAAAGGGTCGCTCGGTTCCCCCCGCCGCTTCTTCCCCCTAAAACCCCCTTCTTAGGCAACCCCCCTTAATCAAATGTATTGCCATATTAGGGGGAAGAACGCTCTTGGGGGGATTCTCGCTTAAAAAAGCAGGCAATAATCTATAGTTGCTTTTTTTACCCTTTCTCTGACGCTACGCAGCGGGAACCCTGTACATCCCGCTGCTTCGCTTATTCGGCGACTCGTCGGAGCCTCAATTTCTCCAACTCGTCGCCTCCAATTCCCATCGTTTACTGTTCATGTTGCTCTTGCAGGCGCGCTCGCTCCATCTCTTGCGGTCTTCGCTCGCTTGCCGTACCTGCTTTTTTATCCCTTTCTGAACGCCGCTTTTTAAAAAGAGTTATCTTTTTGTATAAATCAAAACTTCTCCCGAAGTTTTTCAAGCGGTATTAAGCGGCGTTGAAGTGGAATCCGCCAATAGCGGATATGGTGCGAGTAAAACCTATCATCGCCATATTCGGCGGCTGTGACCCCCGCTTATCGCTCACTCGCTTTTATTATATTTTTTAAGGTGCTCGTTCGCTGGGCGAGAGGGCGCCCTAGGGGGCGCCTCGCCCATGTCATTGCTTTCTAATAACGCTGTACAGTCTCTACCTCGCCGCCCGAAGTAGCGTTTTCTGAACCCAATCTCATCGGCGGGACGGCTACCTTTTAGGGTGGTTTAGTATCGCCTGCCTACGCGGGGGTGTGCCTTTTCCCCTCTCCTCCGCGTCGCTTCGCTCCTTGTCGGTGTCCCCCCTTCTGCGCAGGGGCGCTCCCTCTGGTCGCTTACCTGCTTGCGGGGGGAGCCCCCCTCGCCGTCGTATGGCTTGTGGAAACTCAACCGCTGTACCCGTGCGCCGAACCGCAATCTAAGCCTGTGGGCGCTCGCGCTTATCTTTTAATACTAAGGTCAACTTCGCGCTCGCTTGGGTTATCGGGGGCGCGGCGCCAAACCTCATATAAGTCGTGAAGTTTTGTGTTGGCGCGCCCCCTCTTTTTGGCTCGTGCGCTTCGCTCGGGGGGCAGGCAACAGCCGCCGAAAAGAAAAACAAAAGCGTCTGTTTTTCCCTGCTTTCGAGCTAGCGCTTAGCTTTCGTTAGGTTTTCAAAGTGCTTGTTCCCATTGGCTTCCGATGTTGCGCGGGACAAACTTTTGTCTGTTATCAAGGGCATACTGCCCGCGCTGAAAATTCTTATCGTCGCCGATTATAAAAATACTAATCATAAATAATCATCAAATAAATCAATCATTTCTATTTTTTATTTAACCTAACATTTGGTTTAACGTTAAGTTTTTTTATTTTCTATCCCGGAGGGTAGATTTTTTGCAAACGGTCCCCCTAACCCCATTAACGCCGAAATGAGGCTAGGAGACCATCTGCGAGGAAAGTTTTATCTTTCCTATCCCGTCTGGGCTAGTTCCTCGCTGAACGGCTGGTGAGACTTAAAGAGTTTTTTTAGGACCCCCGGAGGGAATTGCACCACTCTCTTTTGGTCGCTCCCACCATGCAAACCCCAAGCGACCTGCCAGAAGTGTCTATGTTTTCTTCTTGGCGCTCTTATCAATTTCTTCCATGTCCTCGTCTGAAATTTCAGGATTACCTTTATTCCATACCGGATTATCGCCGTCTATTTTTTGCACTTCATAGTGGACACTTTCGCCCTGCTTAACTTTAGTAATTTTGATGACTTCTCCCTCTTTTATTTCAGAAAAAAATAAAGCGATCCGAGATGCAGAGGATGTAAATAGTTTTTTCTCTCCGTCAACTTCGATAGAGTAGCGGGGATTTTCTTTGGTTGGGTCCCGAAAACTTGGCACCATTTTATAACCGCAATAGATACCCACCGCGGATTCTCCGGGCTTTAACATTAAATAAGGACTATTCGCTTTGGCGTATTCTTCAAGCTCTCCCATAGTTTTATTAATTTTGGTGCCCGCCAGCTCCTGCCCTGAACCAGCGGGCATATCCTTACGGAATAACCAGAGTCTGATCCGGGTAAATTAAATCCGGATTTTGAATCTGGTCTTTGTTAGCGTTAAAAATGTCCTGCCAGCGATTACCATTTCCGTAAAACTTCTCGCTTATTTTCCAGAGAGAGTCTCCTGGTTGCACTCGGTAGTGGTGAACAAGTTTGGCTTCATCAATGGCACTTCCTGTTGGTTCTTTGAGATATTTCATCGGGTCTGTCCAACCGCGCATACCCTCCGGTGTATCACCTTGAACTTTCATCCCGAAGTGAAGATGGGGACCGGTCACAAATCCAGTGGCTCCACTTTCTCCGATCTGTTGACCTTTCGTAACATGATCTCCGATCTTCACAATAATTTTTGAAAGATGCCAATACAAAGATTGACCCCAAGAGTGTTTGATAATTACTCCCATTCCGTCTGAATCTGCTACATCATCATCGAAAATAATTTCTCCATCATCTACTGCAAAAACTGGTGTACCTACAGAGGCTTTAAGATCAATTCCGTTATGCGGATAGCCAAACTGTTTCAAATACCAGTCAGTAGCCGCGCCGAATGGCCAAGTAATAATCAATTCTCCTTCTAGTGGCTTTCCTATTTTTATTTCCATACTATCCTTGCCATTTATCGCCGTAAAAGTGCTGCATTACTGCACAGGCCAATAAATAAACGACTTCCTGAATATCCCGCAGTTCCTCTTCTGACGAATTCGGATAAAACTTTTTAATCGCTTCTATCGGCAACATAGCTTATTTGCCTTTCTCTGCTGCACTGATGTACCAGTCTTGAGCAGATATACCCAAAGCCTCACCGACTTTTTTAACATTTGATGGACGAGTGGGTTTTCCTTGTAGTAATCTGTTGACTGTTTGTGGTGCAACTTCTGCTTCTAGTGCCAACCCCATTCTGGAAAGACCTTTTTGAAGACGCGCCTTGTCAAAAAGGCTGAAGTTTATTTTAAGCTCGTTATTGTTTAACTTATTTACATTATCATTCATAAATGTTAGGAAGATTTAACAGAATAGAAACAGTTTATAAATTTATTCACTTTCAGTCAATAAACTTTCTTTTAATTATTGTTGACAATTTTTAACTAATTTGCTACGGTATTATAAGAAGGTTATTTTTATGAGCAAGAAGATAAAAGAAATGAAAAAATCTCCACTAAGAAGTCCAGAAGAATTTAGAGATTTGGCAGACTACCTTTACTATTTGCGAACACACCGAAAGTTAAGTATGCGGGATGTCGAGCTTGCGGCTAAAGAGCTTCTCCGAAGAAAAATTATAAAAAAAGAAGGTCTTATTTCCTATGCGTATATCTCCAATATAGAAAGCCGCAGGGTAAGCAATCCCTCTCCGATTATTTTAAGAACCCTAGCTCTTATCTTTGGTGTAGATCAAGAAATGATGTTTGAAAAAGCTGGTTACCTTGATAAAAAAAGACCTAAAATAGAAGATGACGTGGCTTTTACTTTAATGTTAAAAGAAGTTCCCAGAATGACAGATGATGAGAAACAATCGCTTTTAGACTATATAGATTTTGTTAAGTCTAGGCGGAGAAAATATGAGAAAGGCCCTAAAAAGGGCTAGGGAAATTTTACAGCAATGTAATCTATCCTCTGCCCCAATAAATTTAGATAAAATTATAGAGCGTGAAGGCATAAACCTTGATGACTGGCGTTTTGCCGGAAGAATCAAAGAGGCTTACCTTGGCGATAGCATTGGCATAAAAAATTCAGTTAATCCAAAGAGGAGGCGCGAGTTAATAGCTCATGCACTAGGACATCATTTTCTTCATACGGGAAACCATTTATATTTTGAAGAACACGACCAGTTTGTTACTTTCAAACAAGAATACGAAGCTCAATGCTTCGCGGCAGAACTTCTTATACCTACCTTAATACTCAAGCCGCTAAAAACTTGGCCAGTCCACGAATTAGCCGAGCATTTTTCCGTAACCGAAGAATTAGTAAAATTTCGCTTAAAAGTTTTAGAGGGGGAATCATAATGGCTATCGCAATGCTTATTTTTATGGATGAATCCGGTGACACTGGATTTAAGTTTGGTAAAACTTCCAGTAAGTTTTTCGTTTTAGTTATCGTGATTTTTGATAGTTTGAGTGTTGCCGAAGAAGCAAACGAAGCCGTAAAGAAAGTCAGAAAAGAGTTAAAACTGCCAGAGAATTTTGAGTTTAAGTTTAGCACCGGTACATCAGATAAGGTGAAACGTGCTTTCTTACAAAAATTATCTAAATACAATTTTCGTTATAGAACAGTGATTGTTGATAAAACCATCCTTGCCAAGCGTGAACCTTTACACCCCAAAGACAGTTTATACATGCTGGTTGCAGATCATCTCTTTTTAAGAGCGGAGGAGCGAATGAAAAACGCTTCTATTTTTATAGATCGTATTTCTAAATCCTTTGTGGATGATTTTGATGGTTATTTAAGAAAACGACTAAACACTAATATTGAAAAGATTATCGGGAGAGTAAAACATCAGGACTCAAGAAGTAATAATTTACTCCAACTTGCCGATATGGTTTGCGGGGCAATTTATCGAAAATACAATCGTAGTGATGATAAGTTCTACAAGATTATCAAAAAAAGAGAGGAAGATTTATGGAAACCTTATTGAGTAGGAAAAAGTCGATCTCTGTGGCCAAGACGGATCACTTTTTATGGTGCCGACATTCGCTCCCTAACAGTAAGGTACTTTCACCACTGAGATCATTCGGTAACTGTAATATAGCAAATATTGGGTCAAAAATCAAGGGGAAATTATGAGAGCTTTAATCTATGTTAGGGTTTCAACAGACGAACAGGCCGATAAAGGCTTATCGTTACCTGCCCAGCAGGAAGCCTGTTTAGAATACATAAAAATTAAGCATTGGACTATTGACCCTAAAAAAGACATCTTTGTTGACGCCGGAGAATCAGCACGAACCGCTAATCGCCCAGCCCTCCAAGAAATGCTATCCCGCTGTAAGAAAGATAAAGAAGTCAATGTAGTTTTGGTCCATAAACTCGACAGGTTAGCCCGCAATGTAGCCGACCACGCGGCTATAAGGGGAATCCTGCGAAAATATGATATACAGCTTTGTTCTGTTGTTGAGCCTGTTGATGACAGCCCCACGGGAGCGCTTCTTGAAAATATTATGGCTTCCGTTGCAGAGTTCTATTCTGCTAATCTAGGACAGGAGGTAAAAAAAGGAATGAAGCAGGTACTTAAACAGGGGAGGTATCCGGGACGTGCGCCTGTCGGTTATCTTAATAAGGATATATTTGAGTCGGACGGCACTGTTACCAAAACAATAATTATGGATGCGATCAAAGCCCCTGCAATCCAGCAGGCTTTCAGAGTATTTGCCACTAACCAATGGACTCAAGAACAGTTATGCGATGAGCTTAATAAAAACGGCTTTAAGACGTTTTTTAATAATGGAGTAAGACCATGGAAATTGCACGGTATCCTCACAAACAAATTTTATATGGGTATTGTTGTGTGGGGCGGAGAAGAAGTGCAGGGAACCCATGAACCCTTGGTGTCTCCCGAACTATTTTACCGAGTGCAAGACGTCTTGAGAATAAGGACTAAGAATACAACTCGCCAAAGAGCGGCAATGTTTTCTCTAAGGAGAATTCTTTATTGCCCCAAGTGTGGCAATAGATATGTTGCAGAAACCCACAAAGGCGGGCGGTTCAGCTATTATCGCTGTAGCTCCGCTTCCCGCTATGGTATGCACTGTGACCAAAAAATGGCGGCGGAAAAAGATTTATTAGCACAGATTCTTGAAATCTTCAAACAAGTGGAGCTCCCCGAAGAACTTGTTACCCTTGCAAAAATGAACGTTAAAAAACTAGAGGAAGATCGAGTAAGCGGAGTAACAAATGAACGCAGGCACTTGCGGGAAAGAATAAGTAAACTTGAAGAAAAACAGCAGAAACTTCTTGATGACCGGCTGGAAGGTCTTATTGATAAAGAACTATGCTACCAAAAGCTAGCCCTAATCAAAAGAGATATTGACCTTGCCAACGTAAGGCTTAATGAAATCCAACAGGAGAACGACGCAAGCTTTGTCGCTCTTAATAAAACAATTGATGTTTTAGGAAATATCTACGAGATATACAAAATGTCCGACCCGCCAAGGCGTACTCTTTATAACCAATCTTTCTTCGAAAAGATCATGGTTGACCAAAAACGAATTACCGAGATAAAATGGCGTGCACCGTTTAGCTCGTTATATCGGGATAAACGTGATTCTGGTTTACCCCCCTATGGAGCGGGATACGAGAATCGAACTCGCGCCTCCACCTTGGGAAGGTAGCATACTACCACTGTACTAATCCCGCAAAACTTTGGCGTCTACTTTTGAATTACCGTCGCAGTTTTTAAATAACTCTCCAATCTTCTTTTAATATATCCTCTTCCAAATCCAGTTTTAAGTTGGATTTCTCTTCTAATAGCATCTGTTTTATTCAAACAAGCTTCGTAATATACAAGACTTATTCTATCAAAACTTTTCGTATATTGTGAGCTTTTTGAGAAATGCGATTTTAGGCGCTTTTTAAGATCAGAGCTAGAACCAATATAGAAAATTCTTCTATTCGATTTTAAGTCTTTACAGAATAGAACATATGTATAAAACATAGAGCGTCAGCCAAAAGTATAACATTTTGGCTGACCCGCTTAAATAGCCGAAGGCTTTTTTAGCGGGGGATTTTAAAGACGTTGTCAGAATGAATTATGTCGGGATTTGCGAGATTGTTTGCTTTTGCGATATCTACCCATTTATATCCGTCTCCGTACGCTCTGACCGCAATCTCCCAGAGATAATCTCCCTTTTTCACCGTGTACGTTGCATCTGTAATTTTATTTGTCGGCGTAGTATTAGCTTCGTTATTTCGAGCGATAGTTGTTTCGCCACTCACCTGAATTTTTGGAAGAGTCAATTTTTGTCCGGATTCGATTAAATTGGGATCTTGTAAATTATTCGCTTTTGCGATATCGACCCAATTATAACCCGATTTATAAGTTTTTTCTGCAATACTCCACAATGTATCTCCGTTGACAACTGTGTATGTATTTTTATTTTCGGAAACTGTTTCCGTTGCCTGTGTTTTATCAGAACTTGTTTCTGTTTTGGGATTCTTATTCACATTTTCCTGATTTCTGTTTTTTAAAAACGAAACAACAAGAACGAGCGATGTAACCACAACAACGATCCCCAGAATTAAACTGACATACGATTCTTTTATTTTAAAACCTTTGAGTAATTGATTCTCTTCTTTTGCTTTTACTTTTCTTTTAGCCACATTTCTCCTTTCTGGACAGAAGTAAAAAATAAATTATTTAGGCAGTTCTCGCTTTTAATCGTCGAAGGGCGGACCCGGCCGGATTCGAACCGGTGATTTCTTCCGTGACAGGGAAGTGTGTTAACCGCTACACTACGGGTCCAAATCATCGAGAATGAATTCACCATATCCTAACAAATTATTGCAATGCAGTCAATCCTTCGGCTCCGCCAAGTCGGATTTGGCTTCGCTCAGGCCTTCGGCTCTGAGGCTCAGGCTCGAAGAGATTAATATTGAGTCTTGTCGAAATTTCAATCCTCTGCTATGCTTTTTTTGAATAAATGACAAATCACAAAATCGCTCAGATTTTAAGAAACGTCGCCTCGGCCTACACGATTAAAAATCAAACTAAGTTTCGTTTTCAAATTATTGCCTATCAAAGAGCCGCGGACGCGATCGAAAATTCGACAGCGGAGATAAAAGACCTGACAAAAGAAGGCAAACTCGAAACTCTGCCCGGAGTGGGTCCATCGATCAAATCACACCTTGAAGAACTTATAAAAACAGGGGGGGTAAAGCATTTTAATTGGGTTTTCAAAGATATACCAAAATCCTTTTTCTTCTTGCTCGAAATTCCGGGATTTGGCCCAAAAACTGCGTATAAACTAGTCAAAGAATTTAACCTTAAAAATCCCGACACAGTCATCTCTGACCTCAAAAAAATCGCAGAACAAGGTAAAATTGCGGCTTTAGAAGGTTTCGGAGATAAATCACAAGCCGAGATTGTAACAGCGATAAAAGATTATGAGTCCGGAAAAGGCAAAACTTCGCGTATGACTCTGCCTTATGCGTATGAGTTAGCGCAAAAATTAGTCGATTATCTAAAAAAATCAAAGGACGCGATCGAAGTTTATCCTTTGGGAAGTCTAAGACGCATGGTTTCAACGATCGGTGACATCGATATCGCTGTGTCGACTAAAAACCCGAAAGAGATTATAAAACACTTTGTTTCATATCCTTACAAAGAGAGAATTCTCGAACAAGGAGAAGCTACAGCCTCGATCCTACTTTCTTCTGGCCGCCAGGTCGACCTGATGACGCAAACGCCGGAGAGCTTTGGATCGCTTCTCCAGCATTTCACCGGCAGCAAAAACCACAATGTTCACCTCCGTGAATTTGCTCTAAAAAAGAATTTTTCTCTTTCCGAGCACGGAATAAAAAGGAAAGCAAAAGGTGGTTGGAAAACTGAAGAAATCGCGACCGAAGAAAAATTTTACAATATACTCGGTCTAAAATGGATTCCTCCTGAAATAAGAGAGGATACCGGTGAAATCGAGGCATCACACAGAAATAAACTCCCAACACTTATCGAACTAAACGACGTTAAAGGTGATTTACATATACACTCAAACTTTCCGATCGAGCCGAGCCATGACCTCGGAAATAATTCGATGGAAGAAATGATTAAAAAAGCAGTTGAACTCAGATATGATTACATCGGCTTTTCAGAACATAATCCGAGCGTTTCAAAGCACACCGACGATCAGATTCGTTCAATTTTGGAAAGACGGAAAGAAAAAATTGAACAAATAAAATCGAGTAATAAAAATATACGAGTAATTAATTTACTTGAAGTTGATATATTGTCTAATGGCAATCTATCTATTTCCGATAATGTTTTAGATTCGTTTGACGGGATATTAGTTTCGATCCACTCGGCTTTCAATACGAATAAACAAACTATGACAAAGCGAATTTTGTCGGGGCTTTCTCACCCAAAGGCAAAAATTTTGGCGCATCCGACAGGAAGACTTTTAGGAAACAGGTTTGGTTACGAACTCGATTTTGAAAAAATTTTTGATTTCTGTAAAACAAAAAACAAAGCGCTCGAAATAAATTGCTGGCCGACAAGACTCGACTTACCTGATATAATAGTCAGGGAAGCAGTAAAAAATGGTGTTAAAATGTTTATTAACACAGATAGCCACGCTGCTTGGCAAATGGATCTAATGAGATACGGCGTCGCGGTCGCAAGGCGTGGATGGGCAGAAAAAAAAGACATTTTGAATACATTATCATACGACGATTTATTTAGATGGTTTTCTAAATAAGAAGGAGGTGAAAAAATATGGGTTTTCCATTAATAGCAATAATTGTTGTAATAGGCGCATTTTTGTTGTATGCATGGTCTGTTTATAACGGGCTCGCGACCGGAAAAGTAAGAATCAAGGAGGCGTTTAGCGGAATCGACGTGCAATTAAAAAGACGTGTTGATTTAATCCCGAATTTGATCGAGACAGTAAAAGGATACGCAAAACACGAAAAAGAAGTTTTTGAAAACGTAACCAAGGCCAGATCTTCATTAATGAAAGCCGAAGGCCCGCAAGAAAAAGCGGTGTCAAACGACATGTTAACTAACGCCTTGAAAAGTCTGTTCGCGGTTTCGGAAAACTATCCCGACCTAAAAGCGAGTCAAAATTTTTTAAACCTCCAGGAAGAATTGTCAGATACGGAAAACAAAATCGCGTATTCAAGACAATTTTACAACTCGAATGTTAGGGATTATAATACAACACTCGCGACTTTTCCAAGCGGAGCAATCGGAAAAGCGTTTGGATTCAAAGAAGCAGAATTTTTTGAGACACAAGAATCTGAGCGTGAACCCGTAAAAGTAAAATTTTAGAAAATGACGATCTACTCACAAATAACCGCGAATAAAACAAAAACGTGGACAATAATGATTTTGTTTGTCGTATTTATATCGACAGTCGCTTTTGTGTTTTCAAAAGCAATGGGATACGATTTGTCTTTTGTCGGATTCGCATTAGTTTTTTCGGGCTTAGTAAGTTTCGGTAGTTATTATTATTCTGACAGAATGATACTCTCGATGTCTTCCGCAACACAGATAAAAGAATCTGACAATCGCGAATTCTTTCATATCGTCGAAAATTTATGTATCGGTGCCGGAATTCCGATGCCGAAGATCTATATAATCGACGATTCAGCTCCAAACGCATTTGCGACCGGCCGTGATCCAAAACACGCCGTTGTGTGCGTAACAACCGGAATTCTAGATAAGCTTAATAAAGCAGAACTCGAAGGAGTTATTGCACACGAACTGTCTCACATTAAAAATTTTGACATTAGGCTTATGGCAATTGTTGTAGTATTAGTCGGTGTTGTCGCGTTGTTTGCTGATTTTTTTACAAGAAGTCTCTGGTTTGGCGGCAGAAATAGAGATCGGAACGAAAATAATAATGCACAGGGAATTTTAATGTTAATCGGGATAATTTTAGCGATTCTTTCCCCTATTATCGCAACGCTTATTCAGCTCGCAATTTCGAGAAAAAGAGAATTACTGGCAGACGCCTCGGGCGCGCTTTTAACACGCTATCCCGAAGGACTCGCGTCGGCGCTTGAGAAAATAGCGAAAGACAAAGAACCGTTAGAAGCTGCAAATAACGCTACGGCCCATCTTTACATCGAAAATCCGTTTAAAGGAAAGGAAACCCGCAACTGGTTCGCCGGCCTTTTTAACACACACCCGCCTGTCGAAGAACGAATTAAAATCCTCCGATCAATGTGATAAATTTATTTTTAATATTACTCGGGAAATTTACTTTATTAATTAGCCGAAGTCTTAATTTAGGACACGGATCTACTTGGCCCGGCCACGTCGCACTTTCCATAAATAAAAACTTCATTAAACAGATTTTTAAAAAATCAAAATCAAAAATCGTCTTCATCGCAGGGACTAACGGAAAAACTACAACCGCTAAATTAATCCAAACGATCCTGGAACAAAACGGCAAAAAAGTTTTTATCAACCAGTCGGGCGCCAATTTATTAAACGGTATATCCAGTTCGATAATTGAACATTCAACCATGTTTGGGAAAATACGATGTGACTATTTTATTTTTGAAATCGACGAGAATACACTGCCGCTTTCGGTTTCAGAGATAACCCCGGATTATTTGATAATCCTAAATTTGTTTCGTGATCAGCTCGACAGATACGGAGAGGTCGACACGATCGCAAAAAACTGGAAAAAATCTATAAATAAACTTCCCGAAAGTTCACTCGTTTTTTTAAATGTCGACGATCCGAAAATCGCGTATATCGGAAAAGGCATAAATGCAAAAAAATTGTTTTTCGGCTTGAACGATAAGGGTTTAGGACAGAAAGACTTTCAGCATGCTTCTGATTCGCTTTATTGTCCTAATTGTGATGAAAAATTGGAATACGAAACCGTATTTTATTCCCACCTTGGAATATGGCATTGCAATAAATGCAATTTAAAAAGGCCTCTCCTTTCAATCGATAATACTTCTTATTACCCTATGTCCGGAATTTATAATCGATATAACACTTTAGCTTCTGTTCTTTTTGCAAAAACTATCGGAATCGATGAAACAAATATTAACAATGCGCTAGAAAATTATTCCCCGGCATTCGGAAGGCAGGAAAAGATTATAATCGATAATAAAAATATTCAGTTATTTCTTTCTAAAAATCCGACGAGTTTTAATGAATCTCTGAGAACAATAAAAGAATTAAATGCGAAAAATATTTTGATCGTTTTAAACAACCGGATTCCCGACGGCCTGGATGTGTCCTGGATATGGGATATTGATATCGAAAAATACGTCGACGGTTTTAATCAAATATTTGTTTCGGGCGACAGATGTTTTGACATGGGTCTTCGAATCAAATACGCCTTAGAAAATCAAAAATCAAAAATCAAAAATCAAAACTATAACTCGAAATTTAAAATTTTAGAAAATCTAAATGATGCAATAAAAATATCTCTAGAAAAAACTCCTGAAAAAAATGTTTTATATATACTTCCGACTTATTCTGCGATGCTCGAAATAAGAAAAATTTTAACCGGAAGAAAAATTTTATAATATGAAATATCAAATTACGATCGGATGGTTATACCAAGACTTAATGAATACATACGGTGATCGGGGCAATGTTATTTGTCTTAAAAAACGATGTGAATGGAGAAATATCGATTGCAACATTATCGAATTAAATATCGGATTTAACAAAGAAGAGCTAAAAAAATGTGATTTGCTTTTTATGGGAGGTGCGCAAGACCGCCAGCAACGAATCGTTACCAAAGACATAAAAGGAGAAAAATCTAAAATTATAAAAAAAATGATCGACGACGACAAAGTACCCGGACTTTTTATCTGCGGAGCTTATCAATTTTTAGGAAACTATTATAAAGAAGCCGACGGAAAAATTATTGAATGTTTAGAGATTTTAGATTTATATACGGAATCCCCCAAAAAAAACAAAAAAAGACTAATCGGAAACATCGCATTAAAAAGTAATTTATTTGAGGGAGAACCGTACACGCTTATCGGCTTTGAAAATCACGGAGGAAGCACATATTTGGGAAAAAACCTTAAACCGCTCGGTAAAGTAATGACGGGTTATGGAAATAATGGCGAAGATAACACTGAAGGAGTAATTTTTAATAACATTATTGGAACATATTTGCACGGACCGATTCTTCCCAAAAACCCATTACTCGCTGATTTTTTAATCAGGGCCGCGCTAAAAAGAAAATACAAAAACGGGATTCTCGAAAAATTAAACGACAAATTAGAAATAAAAGCAAGAAAAGCGATTGCGAATAAACTCGGTGTTGAGCTATAATAATCGAGTGAAAATTAATATTTCAAAAGTTTCAAAACTCGCAAACATAATCTTAACCGACGAAGAAAAAACCACGTTCGAACAACAACTCTCAGAGATACTAAACTACATCGAAAAACTCAACGAACTCGACACAAAAGATATTCTGCCGACAAGCCAAGTCACAGACCTCGAAAACGTAATACGCGAAGATAAGACAAAACCTTCGCTCGAACAAGAAAATGTTTTATCAAACACAAAATCAAAACACAACGGGTTCTTTAAAACAAAAGCTGTTTTAAGCGAATTATTATGAATTTAAACTCATTAACATTAAAAGAAGCAAAAAAAGGATTACTGAGCAAAGATTTTTCTTCTGTTGAATTGACAAAAGCGTGCCTTGGCCAAATCGAAAAATATGATAAGGAAATTAATTCATATATTACAGTTTGCAATGAAGAGGCATTAAAACAGGCAGAACTTTCTGATTCAAAAATAAAAGATGGTGATGATTCGCCACTTCTTGGTATTCCGATCGCTGTAAAGGATCTTTATTCGACAAAAGGAATTAGAACAACTGCCGCGTCGAAAGTTTTAGAAAACTACATCCCGCAATACGACGCAACAGCCATTGCAAAAATAAAAAACGCCGGTGCTGTAATTTTAGGTAAAGCAAATTGTGACGCCTGGGCACACGGCTCGAGCGGCGAAAATTCGGACTTTGGACCAACAAAAAACCCGTGGAATAAAAATTGTGTTCCGGGCGGTTCGAGCAGCGGTTCTGCAGCATCACTAGCGAGTGACATGTGTATTGCGTCGACCGGAACTGATACCGGGGGATCTATCAGACTTCCCGCGAGTTTTTGTAATATTGTTGGTTTAAAACCCACGTACGGACGAGTAAGCCGATACGGAATCGTCGCGATGGCATCGTCTTTGGATTCGATCGGTCATTTCACAAGAACAGTCGAAGACAACGCAATGTTTTTAAACGTTACTGCCGGAAAAGACGTATTTGATGCGACAACTCCGTATATTGCTGTTCCAGACTACGCAAAAGGTATTAAAAACGGCATCGAAAATTTAAAAATCGGGGTTCCAAAAGAATACATAAATTCCGGGATGGATCCTGTCTTATCAGATCTTTTTCAAAATGTGTTAACAGAATTCGAAAGTTTAGGCGCCAACATCATTAATGTTTCTCTTCCCCATACCGAGTATGCGATCGCGTGTTATTACATAATCCAACCCGCCGAGGTTTCTTCAAATCTTGCAAGATACGACGGCATTCGATACGGAAACGATCGAAGTTATTTTGGAAAAGAAGCTAAACGTAGGATAATACTCGGGACATATACGCTGTCAGCTGGTTATTATGATGCTTATTACAAAAAAGCGATGCAGGTTAGAACGCTAATCAAAAAAGATTTTGAGGATGCCTTTAAGAATATCGACGCGATCGTTGCCCCTGTCTCACCTACCCTTCCGTGGAAATTGGGCGAAAAAGTTAACGATCCCTTAAAAATGTATTTGTCAGACATCTTTACTGTTACCGCAAATTTAGCCGGCATCCCAGGTCTTTCTGTTCCAGCAGGACTTGTCGATGGACTGCCTGTAGGGATTCAGATTTTAGGACCTCAGTTTTCAGAAGAAATGCTATATCGAGTGGGTTACGCATTCGAACAAAAGACAAAACATTATAAAGAAAAACCAAAATTATAAAATATGGAACCTGTTATCGGTCTTGAAATTCACGTCGAATTAAAAACAAAATCAAAAATGTTTTGTTCTTGTTCTGCTGATTATTTCGGACACGAACCGAACACACATTGTTGTCCTGTGTGTATCGGATTGCCCGGCGCGCTCCCGGTCCCCAATAAAACGGCGATCGATTGGTGTATCATGATCGGCCTTGCGCTGAATTGTAAAATTCCGCTATTTTCCAAATTCGACCGCAAAAATTATTTCTACCCCGATCTACCAAAAGGCTACCAAATTTCTCAATACGATCAACCTTTTTGTATTAAAGGCGATGTTGAAATTAAAATCGACGACAAAGATAAATCGATCGGAATAACCCGTGTCCATATGGAAGAAGACACTGGAAAACTAATTCACTCGACAGTCAACGGAAAAGAAGTAAGTCTTGTTGATTTTAACAGAAGCGGTGTTCCGCTAGTTGAAATTGTCACCGACCCAGATTTTAAAAACGCAAAAGAAGTAAAAGTATTTCTACAAAGACTCCAACAAATCGTGCGCTACTTAGGAGTTTCAAACGCCGACATGGAAAAAGGTGACATGAGGCTCGAGCCAAATATTTCCCTTCGAATAAAGGGAGAAAAATCGCTCCCAAAATACAAAGTCGAAGTAAAAAATATCAATTCTTTTAAATTTGTCGAGAAAGCGATTAATTACGAAATCGAAAGGCAAAAAGAAATACTTGAATCTGGGCAAACACCGGAACAGGAGACAAGAGGTTTTAATGAACAAAAAGGGAAAACAGTATCTCAGCGTTCAAAAGAAGAAGCCCACGACTACAGATATTTTCCAGAGCCCGATATTCCCCCGATTAAATTAACCGATCTAGAAATCGACGCTTTAAAAGATAATATGCCTGAACTTCCGGATGCTAAACTCGAAAGATTTAAAAAAGAATATTTACTTTCGGCATACGACTCTGAAATTTTAACCCGCGAAAAATCTACCGCAGATTATTTTGAAGAAGCGGTTAAAATTGGAAAAGATCATAATATTAGTCCAAAACAAATCGCAAACACGATTATCAATAAAAAAGTTGACATTGTGAATGTATTACCGGCAGAGTTAGTTAAAACTATAGTTGCTGGAACTCAAACGACACAGATCGACAAAAAAGAGCTCGAAGAAATCATAAAAAAAGTTCTCGCCGAAAACCCAAAAGCAGTCGAAGATTATAAGAATGGGAAAGAAAATGCTATTATGTTCTTGATTGGTAATATAATCAGAAGGATTGGAAAAAGAATAAACCCGAATCAACTAAAAGAAATCATTATTCGTCTAATAAAATGAGTGAGGATACAGCTGAAATTACAAGAAAACAAAGCAAAAACCCCAAAAATCAAGAGTGGGTCGAATCTCAAAAAGAATATTTAAGAAAAAGAAATCACGTCAGTAACGAAGCGCAATTAGTACAACACGCAAGAGACAGAGTTGCAGCAAGGTTAAAATTAGAAAAAAGGGCAAAAGAATACGCAAGGCTATTAGAGCAATCAGAAAAAGATACTTTAACGGGAGTTCTGAATCGAGGAGCGTTCGAAAAGAGACTTGAACAGGAACAAGCCAGAATGGCTAGAACCGGTTCAAAAGCCGTGTTAATAGCGTTAGATGTAAATGGATTAAAACAAACAAACGACACATTGGGACATACCGCAGGAGATAATTTAATAAAAGGGACTGCAGACGCATTAGTACTTGGATCTAGAAAAATAGATTATGTAGCAAGATTTGGGGAAAAGGGCGATGAATTTAAAGTACTTTTGTTAGAAACTGATCTGGAAGGGGCAAGCACCTGGTGGAAGAATGTTAATGAGATCCTTGAACAAAAAGGAATCAAAATAGCAGCGGGTGCTTCAGAATTAGACTCGGCTGACATAGAAAAAACAAATACTGAGTCCGATAGGGCGTTATATGAAGCAAAAGCCATTTCTAAATCTTCTGGAAGTAATTTAATGTTAAGATCTGATCAATTAAAAAAAGTTACCGTTTAAACTATGGCGGATTTTGTTCATCTTCATAATCACACTGAATATTCTTTGCTCGATGGGCTTTCGAAGATTAAACCTCTTGTTCGCCGCGCTAAAGAGCTTGGAATGAAGGCACTCGCGATAACCGATCACGGAAATATGCACGGCGCGATAAAATTTTACAATGCGTGCAAAGACGAGGGAATAAAACCGATAATCGGATGCGAAATATATATCGCAAAAAGAAGTCTACACGATAAAGATAGCGGGATAGATAATGACAGAAACCATTTGGTTCTTTTAGCAAAAAACGAAAAAGGGTACAAAAATTTGATAAAGCTCGTAACGATTGCAAACTTAGAAGGATTTTATTATAAACCTAGAATCGATATTCCCACGCTCTCCAAACATCACGAAGGCTTGATTTGTTTAACCGGATGTGTAAGTGGATATATTCCCGAGTTATTGCTCGAAGGTAAACACGACGAAGCCGAAACCAGGGCAAAACAACTGATCGAAATGTTTGGGCAGGAAAATTTTTATTTTGAACTTCAAAAACACATTAAAGTCGACGATCAGGATAAAATTAATAAAGAATTGATCGATCTCGCAAAAAAAATGGGAATCGGAATTGTCGCGACAAATGACTGTCATTATATTTACAAAGAGGATGCAGAGGCTCAAGACATACTACTTTGTGTTCAAACCCAAAAAACAATACTCGACAAAGACCGGAGACTCACAATGCTCGAATCTCCCGATTTTTACTTAAAAAGTCCTGAAGAAATGCAACTGGCATTTCTGCAATATCCGGAGGCTCTCGAAAATACCATAAAAATCTCTAAAATGGTTGATTTAACAATTGAAACCGGTAAGTGGGTAATTCCAAAATTTGAAGTTCCCGATGGTCAAACAACGGAAGAATTCCTAAAAAAACTGGTTTCCGGCAATATTAAAGACAGATATCCGGAAACAACAGATGAAATAAAACATAGAATTGAATACGAACTTTCGATTATTTTTCAAAAAGGCTATACCACTTATTTTTTAATCGTCCATGATTTAAAAAAATGGGCGAGAGAAAGAGGGATTGCCTCCGGTCCGGGAAGAGGGTCTGTCGCGGGAAGTATTGTTTCCTATATTTTAAAAATTACAGAACTCGACCCGCTTAAGTATGGTTTACCGTTTGAGCGATTTTTAAATCCCCAGCGTCCTACCCCGCCCGACTTTGATTTGGATTTTGCCGATGACAGACGCGATGAAGTAATCGCTTATGTCACAAATAGATACGGTAAAGAAAAAGTCGCCCAAATCATTACTTTTGGAACTATGGAAGCCCGGGGGTCTGTTCGCGATGTCGGAAGGGCTCTTGGGATGCCATATGCAGCACCCGACAGAATCGCAAAATTAATCCCCCTAGGCGCGCAAGGATTTGCGATGACGATCGAAAAAGCGATCGAGCAGGTTCCGGAGCTTGAAACCGCGTACAGAAATGAATCCGAAACAAAAAAACTTCTAGACCTGGCTAAAAAACTCGAGGGAGTAACGCGTCACGCCTCGACCCACGCGGCGGGCGTTGTAATCGCCGACAAACCCCTAACGGAATACACTCCGCTCCAAAAAGAAGTCAGAGGAGAAAGAATAATAACACAATACGACATGTACGATCTCGATCTAAACGTTTCTTCCAACGCGATCGGACTTTTAAAAATTGATTTTTTAGGACTTCGAAATTTAACAATTTTGGAAAATGCGATAGTTTTTGTAAAGCAAAACGAAGGAATTAATATCGATCTCGTAAAAATTCCTCTCGATGATAAAAAGGCGTACGATCTTATCACAAGCGGGGAAACAACAGGAGTATTTCAGCTCGAATCTCCCGGAATGAGAAGACTCGCAAAAGATCTTCGACCTTCAAAAATTACCGACCTCTCCGCCATGGTCGCATTATTTCGGCCTGGCCCGATGGCGTGGATCAACGATTTTATTTCCTCTAAAAACAATCCGACCATGATAAAATATATTCACCCCGACCTAAAGCCTATCTTATCTGAAACATACGGAATCGCAGTTTATCAGGAACAATGTATGCAAATCGCAAACGCATTGGCCGGCTACACCCTCGCAGAGGCAGATAACTTTAGAAAAGCGATCGGAAAGAAAAAACCGGAATTAATGAAAAAAGAAAAGGAAAAATTTATCAAAGGTTGTATTACTCACGGGTATACTAAAAAAACAGCCGAAGATGTATTCGCGTTGATCGAAAAATTCGTTGGATACGGTTTTAACAAATCACACAGTGCTTCTTACGGACTCATCGCCTATCAAACGGCATATATGAAAACGCATTATCCTGTTGAATTTATGACTGCGCTTCTTACCGCAGAATCCAGGGGTTCTTCGGGCCCGATAAAAAACGAAAAAATCGCGCAAGCAGTAGCAGAATGCCGCAGACTTAAAGTCCCTGTACTGCCGCCTGATATAAATAAATCCGATAGTGAATTTATTATCGAAAATAAAACAGGTATACGTTTTGGTCTTTCTGCGATTAAAAATGTCGGAGAAGCCGCAATAAAAAGCATTCTGGCCGCGAGAAATCAAAAACTATTTACAAAGTTAGAGGATTTTTGCGAAAGAGTGGACCTTGGTCCGGTTAATAAAAAAACCATGGAAAGTCTAATAAAAGCCGGTGCGATGGATCAGTTTGGTCAAAGAGCAAAACTTCTTATATCTCTTCCCGGTATTACTTCTGATGCGCAAAGGGTTAAAAAACAAAAACTCGAAGGTCAGGGATCGCTGTTTGACGATGATTCCCCATCTTCCTCTCCAAAAAAACAGGCCGTAAACCAAATAAACGATTTTTCGGAAAATGAAAAACTCGCTTTTGAAAAAGAATTTTTAGGGATTTATCTTACTTCTCATCCCCAAATCGAAAACTTATCCCTTATTAAACAATTTGTGACACATGATCTCGAGTTTATTTCCGAAGAAAAAGAAGGGACCAAAGTAAAGGTTGGCGGGATAATCGAAACAAGCAAAAGAATTTTTACTAAAAAAAGTGGCAGCGAAATGGCGTTTATTACGATCGGCGACGAAAAGGGGCTGGCGATCGAGTGTGTCGTTTTTCCGAAAATATTCGAAGAATTTAAAGATCTTTTAATCAGAGATACTGTTGTTGTGGTTAACGGCAGAATTGACACGAAAAATGAAAAACCGGTGATTATTGTTGAAAGAATTCTTCCCTCAACGAGATTTTCGTCTTGACTTAAATTCACGATTGAATTAAAATACAAGCATGGTTCCACTAGCCTCAGAACCATTGTTTTATTTAAAGGGTATTCCGTTTACGAATACCAGTCTTGACATACTTCTTGTCGATGCAATATTGATCGGGAGTGTTGTCACGATCAATAAAAAGATAAGACTAATCCCAAATCTTCTTCAAAACATAATAGAAATGTTGATCGAAACTTTTTATAACCTTGTCGAGTCCGTTGCCGAAAAAAAGACCGCTAAAATATTTCCCTATTTTATGAGCTTTTTTATAATTATTCTTTTGACCAACTGGAGTGGTCTAATACCCGGTGTCTCAAGCATCGGGTTTTTTCATGGGAGTGGCCGTGAAAAGGAGTTTGTACCGCTTCTCAGAAGTGCGACAAGCGACATTAATACGACCTTTGCGCTCGCTTTAATTTCGGTCATTGCAACACACGTTATGAGTATTCAAACGCTCGGAATAAAAGAATATTTAGGAAGATATTTTTCGCTGAACCCGATTAATCTATATGTTGGCATGCTCGAAATAATATCCGAAATAACTAAAGTATTATCCTTATCTTTCCGACTTTTCGGAAATATTTACGCCGGGGAAGTAGTACTAGCGACAGTTTCATCTATTTTTGCTTTTATCTTTCCGCTTCCGTTTTTGATGCTCGAGTTTATTGTAGGATTTGTTCAGGCGCTCGTTTTTTCGATGTTAACGATGGCCTTTATGGCGATCTTAACCACATCGCATCACGAAGCATAACCCAAAGGAGGCTTGCCTCCCGAAGCTTGTTTGAATTATGAAAATAAAATATTTAAATCAAAATAAACTAACTACCCTCCTACGCCAAGGCTTCGGAGGGCAAAGGGAGGTGATCGAATAAATGAATTTTAGTATATCTGGAGGATTGATCGTAGCACTCGGAGGAATAATGCCGGCTTTAGCCATCGGATTGATCGGAGCCAAGGCGATGGAATCGATCGGAAGAAATCCCGACGCGTCCGGAAGAATTTTACCCGCGATGCTTTTGGGAATGGCTTTTGCTGAAGCTATCGCGATTTACTCATTGATTTTGGCTTTTACGAAATAAAGCTAGAAACATAATTAAGAAAGGAAAAAACAGATTATGGAAATTATTAAAAATTTCGGGTTTGACCCAATTTTATTGGGAGCTCAGATTGTAAACTTTTTAATCATATTTTATATTTTAAAAAAATTCCTTCATAAGCCAATTTTAGAAATTCTTAAAAAGAGGGAGAATATGATCAAGGAAGGTTTAGAGAAGGCAGAAGAATCTCAGAGGTTACTCGAAAAAGCAGCGGAAAAAGAAAAGACAGTTCTCAAACAAGCTCAAATCGATTCAGCTAGGTTAATATCAGAAGCAAGAGACCAGGCCCTAGCGGTTATAAAGGATGCTGAGGAAAACGCGAAACTACAAGCCGATCGAATAATTAAAGAAGCCCGCGAGCAAATTGATCAGGAAGTAAAGCAAGCTGAAGAAAAACTTTCTTCCGATATCAGTAGGATTGCTATCGACTATTTGCAAAAATCAGTTTCTGAGCTTTTCAAAAAAGACGAGCAGGAAGAAATCGTAAAAAGAGCAGCAAAGCAACTAAAAATAAAACCGAATTAATTATGACTAAAAAACAATTTCGTTTATTGGCTGAAGCAAGTTACACTAAAAATAAACTCGACAGTAAAAAAGTCGAGAAAATCGTAAAACTGCTACCGCGAAAAGACACAAAAATGTATATAAAAGCGCTCAAAAACAAAGAAAATAAAACAACTGTTTCGATTACTCTCCCCCGACAACCAAAAAAACAGATCGAAAAATTGTTTAAAAATATGTACCCGAATAAAAAAATAATATATAATATTGATTCATCGCTTATCGTCGGGGTAAAAGTTATCGATAATGATTTGGTTTACGAAGAAAATCTTAAAGACACGCTCAGACAAATCGCAGATTTTGTGTCACAAAATGCATCTCAGAATATATGATCGACAGTAAAAACATAATCGAAAATTTGGAAAAAAGATTAATGTCTTTTGGTCAGGAGCAAAAAACACAAAACGTCGGGGTTGTCGAAAAAATAACCGACGGGGTCGTAATCGCAAGCGGACTGTCAAAAGCCATTATGGGAGAAAAAGTGCAATTTAGCGACGGCAGCTCCGGCTTAATTTTAAATTTAGATGAAGATACTGTCTCAATAATACTTTTATCCGGCGGAGAAAATTTAAGAGAAGGCGACACAGTTAAAACAACGGGTCAATTATTGAGTATAGGCGCGAGTGAAGAACTTTTAGGAAGAGTCATCGATCCCTTGGGAAATCCTCTCGACGGAAAACCAAAAATTAAAAAAGCAAAATTAATGCCGCTTGAGCGGATCGCCCCGGGAGTGGTTAATAGAGAACCTGTTAACGCACCTCTGAAAACAGGAATCAAAGCGATCGACTCGATGATCCCGATCGGACGAGGACAGAGAGAACTCATTATCGGCGACAGGGGTTTGGGGAAAACCGCGATCGTCATCGACACGATAATAAATCAGAGACCAAATTCTAATAATAAAAAACTAAAACCCGTCGTGTGTATTTATGTTGCGATCGGACAAAAACAAAGTACGATCGCCCAAGTTATCGACAAACTCAAGCAGGAAAATGCGTTTTCTTACACCATCGTAGTCGTTGCGAGCTCGTCCTATCCGGCATCTTTGCAATATCTCGCGCCTTTTTCCGGGGTTTCGATCGCCGAGTATTTTATGGAAAAAGGACAGGATGTACTAATCGCCTATGACGATCTGACAAAACACGCTTGGGCATACCGACAGCTTTCCTTGGTTCTTCGAAGACCTGCGGGTCGTGAAGCTTATCCCGGCGATATCTTTTATCTACATAGCAGACTCCTCGAGCGCGCTGTAAAATTGAACAAGACCAAAGGAGGCGGGTCGATAACTGCTTTACCTATTATCGAAACACAGGCAGACGACATTTCTGCTTATATCCCGACAAATGTTATTTCGATAACCGACGGTCAGATCTATTTAAAAGGTGATTTATTCTATTTAGGAGTAAGACCGGCGATCGATGCAGGTAATTCTGTGTCCAGGGTCGGAAGTTCCGCGCAAACCGCAGCGATTAAGTCATTTTCGGGAAAAATAAGAATCGAACTCGCTCAATACAAATCACTCGAAGCTTTTGCACAATTTGGGAGTGAGTTGGACGCCGCCACCTCCGCCCAGCTCGAACGCGGAAAAAGGATCCTGGAAGTTTTAAAACAACCCCAATATCAACCCCTTCCAGAACCATTCGAAATCTTAAGTATTTGGGCAGTAACAAATGGTTATCTTGATGATATTTCGGTAAGCGATATCCAAAGATTCGAAAAAGAATATCATGAATACGTAAAAACCCATAATCAAAAACTATTGGAAAAACTAGCCCTCGGAGAAAAACCAACTGATGATATTTTAAAAGAGTTGAAAAAAACGATCGACAGTTTTAAAAAAATGTTTACGTCAAAATAATATATGGCAAGCACAATAACTTTAAAAAGAAGAATAAAAACAGCGCAGAATGTTTCTAAAACGACAAAAGCGATGCAAATGATCTCTGCGTCCAAATTAAAACGCGCGCAGGATGCAACACTATCCTCGCGTCCCTACGTCGAAAGACTAACGTCGATCGCTAAAAATTTAATCGGTAAGATGGACAGAGATTTTTATCATCCGTACATCCGAAAGGAAAAAAACGCGAATAAAACACTTTTGTTGGTTTTTTCGCCCGATAAAGGCCTCTCGGGTGGCTTAGTTACAAATCTACTAAGAGAATATTTTAAAATCGATAGTCCGAATCTTAAATTAGTGATTATCGGAAACAAGGCGGAAAAAAACATAACCCGAATCGGACGCGATGTCGTCGCAAAGTTCCCTTTTGGCACAACACTTCCGAAATTTGATGTGATTTATCCGATCACAAAAATTATCGATGAATATTTCTTGGAAAAAAAGGTCGACGACGTACAAATACTTTTTACTTATTTCGACAACGTTTTTACCCAAAAACCCCGTGTACAGACTATTTTACCGATCGAATTACCCGAAGAAATCGAAAAAAACCCGCCGTTTCAGCTTTTTGAACCAAAAGTTACAGAAATCTTACCGTCACTTCTCAGACATTACCTCGAGATGATATTATACCAATATACTCTCGAAAGTTTTGTGTCGGAACAAGCCAGTCGCATGATCGCGATGCAAAATGCAACAGACAATGCTAAAGAGATAATCAACATATTAACACTCGAGTATAACAAAGTCCGGCAAGAAAAAATCACAAACGAAATTTTAGACATAGGTAGCGCGGCCAGCAATATGACAAATGAATAAAACACGCACAAATAATAACAAAGAAGGTATTATTATCGGTATCTCGGGACCGGTCGTTGACGTAAGATTCCAGGATATACCGCCTCGTGTGCACGAAGCGCTTCTTATCGAAATTAAAGGAAAAGAGGATTTAATCTTAGAAGTCGCATTCTCGATCGGAGACCACGAAGTCAGAACATTAGCCCTGGGCCCGACAGACGGCCTTTCAAGGGGGACCGAGGTAAAAAGACTCAATGATTATATTAAAGTACCGGTCGGTCCAAAAACATTGGGTAGAATTTTTAATGTTTTGGGGAATCCGATCGATGAACTAAAACCTATCGATAAGGATGTAAAATTAATGCCGATTCACAAAAACCCTCCGGCGCTTTCCGAGCAACAGACAACACCACAGATATTAGAAACCGGTATCAAAGTTATCGATTTAATCGCACCATTTACAAAAGGCGGAAAGATCGCGATCTTTGGAGGCGCAGGAGTCGGTAAAACCGTCGTTGTCAAAGAACTTATAAGAAATATCGCGGCTGAACACAAAGGTCATTCGGTTTTTGCAGGAGTCGGAGAAAGAACACGTGAAGGAAATGATCTGTGGCTTGAGATGAAAGAAGCTAAAGTTTTGGAGAAAACCGTAATGGTTTTTGGACAAATGAACGAACCGCCGGCGAATAGACTCCGAATCGGTCTGACTGCGCTCACGATGGCCGAGTACTTCCGGGATGAGAAAAAAGAAGACGTACTGTTATTTATCGACAATATTTTTAGATTTGCGCAAGCCGGAAGCGAAGTTTCGGCACTCCTTGGTAGAATGCCGTCGGCCGTCGGTTATCAGCCAACTTTAGCCACAGAAATGGGAGAACTCCAAGAAAGGATTACTTCCACAAAACTTGGATCGATCACGTCCGTACAGGCTGTGTACGTTCCGGCAGACGATTACACAGATCCGGCGCCGGTTACAATTTTTTCCCACTTAGACGCGAAGATTACGCTCGAACGGTCGATCGCAGAACAAGGAATTTATCCGGCGGTCGATCCCCTAACCTCTACATCCAGAATATTGGACGCCAATATTGTGGGTCAAGAACATTATGATGTCGCGCGCGGTGTCCAAAAGGTATTACAAAGGTATAAAGACCTTCAAGATATTATCGCGATTTTAGGAATAGATGAGTTGTCGGATGAAGATAAGCTTATCGTTGCGAGGGCACGCAAAATTCAGAGATTTTTAAGCCAGCCGATGTTTGTCGCGGAAGTTTTTACGGGTCAAACAGGCAAGTATGTCAAGATCGAAGACACAGTCAAAGGATTTAAAGAGATATTAGACGGAAAATACGACAATCTTCCGGAGCAAGCCTTCTTTATGATCGGAACGATCGAGGAAGCCGTTCAGCGCGAAAAGAAAAGAAAAAATGAATCTAACGCTTGAAATAATAACCCCAGAGAAAATCGTTTATAAAGACGAAGTAAACGAAATAATAGTCGAAACCGTTGACGGTCAGATCGGAATTCTTCCGAATCACGTCGGGCTTTTAACCCAAATCGTACCCGGAGAACTTATTATTAAAAAAGGCAGTTCGACTCAGTTTTTGGCGATTACCGGAGGATTTCTTGAAGTAATAAAAAATAAGGCGACAATATTAGCCGACTACGCTGTTAGGTCTGAGGAAATCGAGGTCGTAAAAGCGATCGAAGCGCAAAAACGAGCCGAGCAGTCGGTTAAAGAAGCCAAGGAAAAAGCGATCGAACGCGACTTTGCGATAGCCGAAAGCGAACTCAGAAGAGCAATCTTAGAATTAAAAGTCGCGCAAAAACGCAGAAAATCTGCTTAATTCGTTTTACGGTGCTACTTCCTGCCAAATAAAGTTGGGGTGCTTGATAAATTTCGGTGCATTCAGGATAAAATCGGGTCTTTCGGTAAAGGAAACAGACGGACAATTAGCGTTCCCGTCGCAGATGTCTCTTCTAAAGTCAAATTTGCCGCCTTTTAAGGCGGCGTTAACAACAGCAGCCCCTGCCAGATTAAACCTTTTATCAGCGCCTAAAGCGCAATTACTATCTCCGTCTACTATAA
>JAMDAA010000034.1 GCA_023484045.1 Patescibacteria group bacterium | reverse complement strand
GCTGGGTAGTATTTTGAGTCAGAAGATTTTCAACTGTAAATAATTGATCTGCGATTGCTACTTTAAAAAAAAGACCGACGGTAAAGTATTTAAAGCCGTTAAAAATGTCCAGTGAGGTAATTTTACGTTTAGATAACTCACCCTTTATTTGAGAATATCTTACGATGGGTCCGGCTATAAGATGAGGAAAAATTGAAGCGTAAGTAGCAAAGCGTATAAAATTCTTCTCGGGTGGAGTTTTTTTTCTGTAAACATCGACTAAATAACTGACTCCCTGGAATATTATAAACGATACACCGACCGGAATTATAAAAGAAGCATGCTGTTGCATTATCGGGATCAAAGGGGCCTTCGGTAAAAAAAATAAGAGATTGCCTAACAAGAAGTTGAAATACTTATAATATACGAGTATGCCGACATTTCCTAAAATTGATAATGCTAATAATATTTTTCTCTCTTTATTGCCGGGGATTGGTAAAGACATTCCTACGACGTAATTTAGAAATAATGGTACGATTAAAACAGAAAGATTTTGGGTGCCAAAGCTTGCATAAAACAATAGGCTGAAAATGATTATTATTACGTTTGATAACCTAATCTTTTTTGATAAAGGTAGATAGAGCAACATAAAGATCGGGAAGAAATACAGTAGAAAGAAATGGCCAGTAAATAGCATGTGTAATTTATATCATCTAAAATATTATTTTACAATTACTTTTTGTCTACCCTAAACATTTTCAATATATTGTAAAATTTTAGGAGATTCAATATAATACAACAAATATTTAATGCCGTTATTCAAAAAAAGGCTACCATTTCTTTTTGTTTTTCTTTTCTTCTTCATTTTAGTTTTTACTGTTTTTAGAAATCTTTTTTTTTATTATTTTGAAGCAGATGAATGGTTTCATTTTACTCGTTATCTTCCGTTAACGGGAAAGCCCGATGGATTACTGGCTGCATTTATTTCTACGTTTATGAATTCAGGCGCTTTATCGGCAGGACAACATGTTACTCCTATCGCTTCTACCATTTTTTTCTTAAACACGAAATTTTTTGGTCTAAATTATTTTTTTTATGCTTTTGTATCTCTTCTTTTGCATTCGATAAACAGTTTTTTAGTTTTTTTGTTTATAAAAACAATGTTAAGTAACGTGAAAAATATTGTAAAAAATACTTATGCAATTATGGGGGGTATTTTTTTTGCTATTGCCCCAACTCCCTTACACACGGTAACAGGAGCTGCCCCCTTTTACGGTGAAAATGTTTTGTCTTTAACATTTGCTCTTCTTTGCATGCTATTTTTTAAGTTTGCGTATATAAAAAAAGAAAAAAAATATTTATATCTTTCTATTCTTTTTTTATTCTTTGCCCTTTTTAGTAAAGAATATGCTGCTTATCTGTTTCTCATTTTACCAGTTATGGCGTTTATCGAAAAGAGAATATTCTCTTTTCGATTTTTAGCTAAGTTATATATTTTTTGCATAATCGCCTATGCCGTGTTTCGATTTGTTATTCCGAACGTTTATCTTGGTATAGGACCATTAATTGATAAGTTAGTAAATAGTTATATTTATTCATCTGGGCAAACTCAACCTGCGAAAACACCTGATACGGGTACGATTGTCAGCGGGGATCTTTCTATTCACAAAAACCTGCCTGGAGAAATCGTATTCAGGACAATCACTTTTCCCTTAAAAATGGTTGGCAGTGTTTTTGTTCCGCGACAAACACTATTTTCGATCGTTGGAGTTATTACTCCGATTGTCTATCCTGTACCTTCGGTCGATGATAAGTCGGGACAAGTCGGATTTTTATATGGCCCGGGGGGGAACAATATGGTACTTTACCTAATATCTTTAGGTATTTTAAGTTTTTGCATAAATTTAATTTTAAATTTGTTTAAACACCGCCGCCTTTCGGAAGCACAAACATTAATAACAGGGTTAGCAATTATTATTATCAGTGCACTACCCTTGGTCGCAATTATTTTTATATTTCCCCGCTGGGGTTATGATTATTATTTTGACTCCCGGTATTATTATCATCCGACAGCCGGCGCAGCAATTGTATTCCCGTTTTTACTATTTGGATTCTCTAAGGTTATTTCATCTATTTTAAAAACGCGCAAAGCATCATTTATCGCCGCGGTTCTTTTTATTACATGGCTAGTATTCGATTTAACTGCGTTTAATTATAATTTTAATATTGTTGTAAACAGATACGGATCGGACAGGAGAGAGGTCGTAAACCAGCTGAAGAATTATATTCCGAGTCTCTCCAGAAAAACCGTTTTTTATATAGAAACGGACGGTTTAAGTCCTTTTGGTCCCGTGCTCCCGTTTTATAACAGTGTTCCTCAAGACCTTACTGTTATTTATTACGATAAAAATCATTTGCCGGATAGCTTTTTTGATAAAACGATTTTTGACGGTATGCCTCAAGGATATTTATATTCCGAAGGTCGGGGATTTGGATACTATACGTCCAAAAAAGATCTTTCAGAAGCTCTTGTTTTGAGAAAGTTTGAACTTTCCGATGTCCGGGCATTTTATTACAAGTCGTTGAAAGGTGAGCTTCTAAACAAGACGTTGCAGGTTAGAAAAGAAATGCAAGGTTATCTCAAAGAAACGGATATTCAAACTTGGAAGAAATTTGATGATCCATTATCAAAAATAAGATTTCTTTATCCACTAGACACAGAGATAAAAGAATCAAAGAGTTCAGATGCAAATGTCATAAAAATATTGACGCCTCAAAAGCCAGGATTTAACATAGAATTATTTGCTATAACTGTAACTCCCGCATTTAACATTCATGATAATATTCAATTTCTAACCAAAAGAAACGGAAACCCCTTGGCTTTGAGCGTTATTGAAAAGGATGTTTTTTTTGACAAATACAAGTCAAACAAAGTAATAATAACGGACGAAGATCAACGCAAGTATTTTATGAGAATCGATAATATGCTAATATACGTAAAAACAGAGAACGCTACTTTAGAAGGAATAAAACTCATAGAACGAATTTTGGGGTCTTTAGAAATTATTAATGAAAAATAAGTTAAATTTTGAAGAGAATTATTTTGAAGGTCACTATAAAAAAATTGCGGATTTTACCGAAAAAAGAAATAAAGAGATGGCAAACTGGTTTAGGGGGATTTTTGAATATATAAATAGGTATTATCCGATTAAAGAAGGTAAGGGAAAAAAATTGATCGAATTTGGCTGTGCAACGGGAGTCGCTTCATCAGTTCTCAAAAAGTTTGGTTACGATGTCACCGCAACCGACATCTCAAAATATGCAGTTACAAGAGCGAAAAAAAAATTCAAAGGCATAAAATTTGCGGTTCAAGACATAGAAAAGCCTCTTAGGGGAGAAAAATTTGATTCGGCGATGGCATTAGACGTGATCGAACATCTTCCTAATCCTGAGCTTGGTATAAGAAATATATATAATCTTTTAAAAAAAGGGGGAACTGCAATTTTTTTGACGCCAAATGATTCTCCTTATGCCTCAAATGACCCAACCCATGTAAGCGTTAAATCGCCTAAAGAATGGAAGAAAATATTCAAGAAAATAGGATTTAAGAATATTTTTATGAAACAAGTAACATTAATGCCATATATTTATAGATGGCATTGGAGACTTGTTTTAGTATTCCCCTTTGCTATAGTATCACCTTACTTAATTTCTCCAGTGATAATAATTGCTAAGAAATGAAAAAGAAAACGTTGTTTGAATTTATTATTATATTTATTTTAGGATTAATTCCTCTTTTGTGGTTTCATGGAGATCAAATTATCCTAGGCCACGATTCAGGATTGACTTTATTTCCAATTTCTCATTTTACAGATAGACTATATGCATGGACCCAGAGAATCGGATTTGGAAACGATCAGACTTATGCTATACCCGGATTTTTTATACACGGTCTTGATGCTTTGGTTTCTTCTTTGGGTTTTAAGCTCCAATCAGTTCAAAAAATAGTCTTTATTTTCTGGTTCGTTTTGCCAGGATTGACGATGTATTATTTTGCTTCTTCTCTGAGTAAAAAACTCAAACTTAAATATTTTGCACTTCCCGTGGCTATCTTTTATATGTTCAATCATTTTTTGCTGCAAGGTTGGTTTGTTGCAGAGAGAACAAAGTTTTCCGTATATGCGGCATTACCTCTTATTATGACGTTCCTGTTTGATTGGGAGGAAAAAAGAAGATCAACTTTAAAAACCGCTCTTTATATTTCGTTGACCATTTTTTTCTTAAACGGAGAAGCAGGTCTTCCGTTATTTGGTGGATTATTTCTTTCCGTTTTTGTTTTTATTATCTTCTATTTTATAAAAGAATTTTCTTTACAAAGATTGTTAAAGGTTATCAAATTATTTGTAATAATTTTTGCAATAAGTGTTTTACTAAATGCATATTGGCTGCTTCCTTATGGTGGATATCTCCTTCAGTCTTATGCAAGCGCAGTAGCCCAAGCGGGAGGATTAAATGGAGTTCTTGGATGGTTAAACTATGTTAGCCAAGATAGTTCTTTTATCAACATATTTAGGTTACAGGGAATTCCAGAATGGTATCTAAATCCTTCTCATCCATATGCAAATATCTTTCTTCGTAATATATTTTTAATAGCGGTTAGCTTCCTAATTCCGGCAGTGGCATTCTTGCCTTTATATCTGGTAAGAAATGGTGAATTAAGAAAAAAAATAATTTTCTTTTCCTTTTTGGCTCTGTTCTCGATGTTTTTTATTGCAGGTTCGCATCCTCCCCTCGGAGCGATTTACGTGTTTTTGATTAATTTTCTTCCGGGTTTTATCGCTTTTAGAAACCCTCTTTATAAATTTGCACCCGCGCTTTGGTTTTCATATGCAATATTAATCGGTTTTACTATAAATCATGTCTTGCAAAGAATTGAGACAGAAGAAAAATTGAAAAAAATTAGATTAAATAGCAGAATTTTTTCTTACGTTTTTTATTTTACTATCTGCATCGGCATAATTTTGTATAGTTTCCCTTTTTTAAGCGGATCGTTTTTTGATTATATAAAAGGCGAAAGAAGTATGAGGGTAAACGTCCCCCAATATATTTTTGATTTTGGTAAATGGAGTGAATCAAAGGAGCGTTTGAATACCAAGGTTTTAGCGCTTCCTCCTGTTAACCCTGACAATAAAATCGATGCATATACGTGGGGATATTGGAGTTTATCTTCATTAACCAGTCTATTAACTAATGCACCAATTATAAACGAAAGCAATTACATGTCTAAGGACGAAATTTCTCTTATAGAAACACTTTACAAGATGATAAAAAACGATGATCCAGGATGGAAAAATTTAGCAAAACTCTTAGGAATAAAATCTTTTCTTTTAAGAAAAGATTTTACGTGGAATCTTAAAGGATCTCCGACAGATAATCCTTCTATATATGAGAAAACTTTAAAAAATTCTGATTTATCTATGGTTAAAAAATTCGGGAGTTGGGAAGTTTATGATTTTGGAGATGATGTAAATAATAATATTATAACATCCTCTAGGGTCAATTATTTAGTCGGAGATGTCACCGATTTGGGAAAAGTTGCATCTCTGCCCTTTTTTAATTCAAAGGAACCAGTGTATGTACCAACAGCCACTAATCATAATTCAGAAGATATTTTGAAAATTAGAAACGAATTATTTTTAGTTCCATCCTGTGTCTATTGCAATTTGCAGCACAAATTTATCAATACAGACTTATTCACGTCACTAATTACAAGAGGTTCTATTTTTTATCCACTGATAGAACTCAAAAATAAGTTTACTGAGAAAAAAATAACCTCGATTCCTGAAAAAGTTAATTTTTATTTATATAGTTCTCTGAGAAGTATTCTTGTTTTTGATAAACTTGTTTCCGAAAAGAGAGATTTTAATCTTTTATTGGCCGAAATTAATGATTACGGTAAATCATTAAATAATTTAGAAGAATCTTTAAAAAATTATTTAGGAAATAAAGAAGACATAGATAACGATTTTCTTCTTGATGCAGCCGAGGTTCTAGGGAGAGAAAAAACAGAAATATTTGCTGGAAATTCGAGTAACCTTTCGAGTGGAGAAATACTTAATTCTTTAAATCAAAGATATAATGATTTGCAAAGAATTAAAAATGAGATCGATAAAAATATTTGGCAGACATCAGACGAGACTAATAAAAAATTTCTTATAAACTCAAATACGAATGCACAATTTGAATTGCTTTACAGGCCGAAAACTTCCAGTTCTTCGATGGACGAAGTAAATTTGATATTGGATGATATAAATTACAAATTTAAAACAACACAGATTTCAGAGCAATGGTTTTCATTGGGAAAAATATTCCTTTCGAAAGGACCTCATAGAATGAGCATTGAGTATCCCATCAAAAATCTTTACACGGGATCCTCGTCAGTCAAACTTAATTCTTCGGCTGATGCGTCTTGTTTCTCGTCAAACAGAATAAAAGGTCAAAAGAATGACATTTATAGAATTTCTTTTCAACATCGAAGACTCCTTGGTAGTAGAAAATTTTTTCTTAAAGTTTTACCAGCCGACACAAAATACAACCTTTTAGATACGAGAAATAGCATGTTGGATTCAACATCAATTTTCGATAATTATAGTACAGACTATCTTTTAACAGAAGACGAGAGTTTTTATTTAACAATTTGTTACTTTCCATCGACCGATAAAGAAGATTTTGTTTCTTCGATAGAATTAAAAGACATTAATATTAGAAAGATTGCCATTCCCGATGTCGTTTTTTATAATCTTTCTTCCTCTCAAAATTCCTCAGAGAGCAAATTCGACAAAATATCACAGACAGAGTATTCTGTTTCTTTAGGTTCGGATAATAGAAAGAAGGCAATAGTACTTGGCGAATCATACAATAAAAACTGGATTTTAGAAAACACCAAAGACAATATCAAGTTTACCGTCAATGGTTACGCTAATGGATGGATAGTAAATGGGGACAAACAAGAAGTCGTTATAAAATATAAATTACAAGATTTTGTAAACTTTGGATTTGCAATAAGTGGTGTTTCATTTATTCTGAGTATATTGTATTTATCAGTAATATCTAGAAAAAAATGAATAGAGTTAAAAAATATCTTATCAGAAAGTATAATTGGTACAGTTCAAATATACAAAAAATTATTTTTGTTGTTGGATTGTATTACATTTTATCCTATTTTGTGGGCCTTCCTTATATTAATCTTTCTACTCTCCTGTTTTCCTTCCTGCCTTATTTTTTTGATTGGATTGCAATCTTAATTCTTTTTAAACCTAAAAAAGAGTTAATTCTAAAAGTTGGTCTTTTACTATTTACAGTTGATTATTTTTTTGCTTTAGTGAGATTAAATTCTACTCTTGAGATATTAGGAGAGGTAAGCTATTTGATGATCGGAACATATGTCATTTTAAGTCTTCGCGAATTAAGAACAAAAAATACTTAATTTTTTATGTTTTTAGGAGATTGGAGATTTTTTTGGCCCGAGAATATCCGAGATTTTATTATTATTCCTTCCGCTTGGGATTCGAGCTTAAATACCGGCATCGGGCAGTCACAATTAGGCTCACTTTGGATAACAAGTTATTTAAATTTTACGGCCTTATTTTCAACAAAGCTTGATCTTTCGTGGGATTTAATTGGAATAATATTTTATTTTTTGCCGGCGATTTTTTTATCGTTTTTCTCGGCAGCCTATTTATTCAAGGTTTTTTTTCCAAAATTTGGAAAATACAGATTTTTGGCGGGGCTAATTTATTTATTAAACACATATTTTTTAATGGTTTTGGTTGGCGGACAAGCAGGGGTGGCTCTCGCCTATTCGATTGTACCTCTTGTGCTCCTTGTTTTTATAAAAGTAATGGATGCGCCGAATCTTAAAAATGGAATTACCGCCGGACTTGTATTATCACTTCAGATCCTTTTTGATCCGCGAATTGTTTATATTACAATTCTCTGTATTTTTATTTATTGGTTATTTAAATGGCCAAAGTTTAGTTTATTAAAAAAACAATTTTCGTTTGCCATTTTAATTCCGTCATTAATAGCTTTTCTTTTGCATGGCTATTGGATTTTTCCGCTAATTATTGCTAAATTTTCTCCTCTTCCGTCCGGTTACGATAGCTTGTCCGGTTTAAAATTTTTTAGCTTTGCGTTATTTGAGAATTCGTTTTCTCTTCTTCACCCGAATTGGCCGGAAAATATTTTCGGTAAAATTTATTTTATGAGGCCCGAGTTTATAGTTTTACCGATTTTGGCGTATTCCTCATTATTATTCATTAACTCAAAACTTCCGCCTTCGCTGAAGCTTCCACCTTCGTTAAAACTTCGGCGGACAGGTCGGCGGACAAGCAAAACTTCCGCCTTCGCTGAAGCTTCCACCTTCGTTAAAACTTCGGCGGACAGGTCGGCGGACAAGCAAAAGCTTAATAATTTAACAATAGAGCAATGTAATAATCGAATAATTTTATTTTTTGTTTTGTTGGGTTTAATCGGTGCATTTTTGGCAAAAGGAACTAATCCGCCTTATGGACGAATATATGAATGGTTATTTCAGACTTTTCCCGGTTTCAAAATGTTTCGCGATCCGACGAAATTCTACTTATTGATTGCGTTGTCTTACTCGATGTTAATACCTTTTAGTGTTTTTTCTATCCAGGAGCGATTAAAATCAAAAATTAAAAATAAAATATTAAAAATACAAAGCAAATATCGAATATTTAATTTTTCGTGTGTATTTTTTATATTTACTATTTTATATTTACTATTTCTTATTCGTCCTTTATTCTTAGGCCAATTAGGAATGGTTTTTAAACCTCGTGAGGTGCCAAAAGATTATATCGAATTAAAAAATTTTTTGGTTCACCAGCCTCAATTTTTCAGAACCTTGTGGATTCCGCAGTGGCAGAGATTCGGATACTTTTCAAATAACCATCCGGCTATTGGAAGAGAAGAAATTTTAAAAGGAAACACCCAACAACAAATAAAAGAAATAATAGATGAAGATAATCTTTTATTACTTAGAGACCTATCGGTCAAGTACATAATTGTTCCTTTTGATTCGCAAAGTGAAATATTTCTAAAAGATAGAAAGTATAGCGAAATAGAATATCAAAAAACAATGCGATCTTTAAAGGCAAGAAAGGAATTAATAAAAGAACTAAACGGATTTGGAAAAATTGCTATTTTTGAACTTCCAAATCCTAAGGATCATTTTTTTGTTGATGCAAAAAATGAGCAAAATCCAATAAGAGTTAAATATCAAATGATTAACCCTACGGAATATAAAGTTCAAGTTCAAAACGTTAAAGCCGGGGATGTTCTGGTTTTTTCGGAAGGATTTGATAAAAACTGGATTGCAGAAAATAAAGAATTCAATATTCAGAGTACAAAATTTAGGAGTATTTTAAATAGCTTTGTTCTTCCAAGAGATGGAGATTATGAATTGAAAATCAATTACAAGCTTCAAAAGTGGGTAAATATAGGTTTAACCATAAGCGGAATAACTTTATTAGTAGTGTTTGAATTATTGCGATTAAAGAAAATATGAAACAAATGATAAAAAAAAGTATTTCTGTATTTTTACCTACGCTCAATGAGCAGGAGAATATAAAAACCTGCGTTCTTTCAATAAAAAAGTATTTAAGTAAGCGATTTGAAGATTACGAAATACTGGTTATTAGTGGTGGAAGCACTGACAATACTGAAAAAATTGTTAGGGATCTTGCCAAAAGAGATAAACGTATTTTACTAATAAGCCAGAAAAAAAACTTAGGGTACGGAGCGGCGCTTCGATCGGGTTTTTCCCGATCTTCAAAAGAACTCGTTTTCTATACTGATGCCGACAATCAATTTAACATAAAGGATTTAGATATTCTTCTTCCACTTCTCACATCCTTTGATATTGTAGCGGGATTCCGAATTAACAGACAAGACCCACTTATGAGAATTTTTGTTGCATGGGTTTACAATATGTTCATTCGAATCTTGTTTAACCTTGATGTTTTGGATATCGATGCCTCCTTCAAGCTTTATAAAAAAGATGTTTTTAAGAAGATAAAACTCAAGGCTAATACCGGTCTGATTGACGCGGAGATTTTAATAAAAGCAAAGAAAAATGGATTTTCAATCGGGCAGATTGGTGTTAAACATTACCCAAGAACAAAAGGTAAAACAGTATACGAAATGGGAAATAGAAATAAAATTGTTGCTTTTGTAAAGCCACGGGTAATTATAGATGTTCTTTCCGAGATTAGAAATTTATGGTCGGATCTTCGATAAAACTATTCATAATTAATAAGACAAAGAAACAATTATCCATTTTGAGACCTTTTTTGATATACTAAAACTCTTAAATAACAGATAAATGCGTAAACAAAAAGTCTTAATTACTGGAGTTACGGGTTTTGTAGGAAGTCATTTGGTAGACTACCTTCTTAAAAATACTAATTATAAAGTATTTGGCCTAAAAAGAGTGAATTCACAACTTCGAAACATAAGTCATATTGCAAAGAAAATAACCTTAATAAATGGAGAACTTATCGACCAAACAAGTCTTGTTAATGCGCTTATAATTTCTAAACCGGATTATATTTATCACCTTGCAGCACTTTCCTGGGTAAAACCAAGCTGGGATATGCCCGCTGCGTATATGCAAGTAAACGCAATAGGCACAATTAATCTTTTTGAAGCGCTTAGGGCAACTAACTGCAAAGCAAGAATTCTAGTTTCATGTACGCCCGAAGAGTATGGTGATGTTCCGAAAGAACAAATACCAATAACAGAAGAAACAATACTTGCTCCTGTAAATTTATATGCGGCAAGTAAAGCCGCGCAAGACGCGGTATGTCAAGCATATTATGCTTCTTATAAATTCGAGATTATAAGGACAAGAGCATTTAATCATGAAGGTCCAAGAAGAGATATTCTCGGAGCACTTTCTTCATTTGCATATCAAATTGCTCTAATAGAAAGAGGACTACAAAAACCAACGGTAAAAGTTGGGAATTTGAATGCAAAGAGAAATTTCACAGATGTACGGGATATAGTTGAAGCTTACTGTCTTGCGATCGAAAAAGGAATTCCGGGCGAGATGTATCTTATAGGTTCGAATCAGATTTTTACAATAAAAAAATGTTTGCAGATGCTCATAAGCTTATCGTCTATGAAAGAAAAAATAAGATATGAGGTAGATCCTATAAGAATTAGATCTACGGAACTCCGAATATTAATCGGCAAATTTGATAAGTTTGAGAAGTTATCAAAATGGAAACCTAAAATATCATTTAGAGAAACACTTAAATCAATTCTCGATTATTGGAGAAAATTCATCGACGAGAATCGATATTGATATAAAACATGAGGATATTAATAACCGGAATTAACGGATTTATAGGACAGCATCTGGGAGATTTGCTACTTAAAAGAGGACATTTTGTCACGGGAATTGGCCGGAGCAAAAAATGTAAAGTTGCTAACGTTAGAATTTATTATAAGGGTACAGTATTAGACAAAAAACTGGTAGAAAAAGCAATTAAGGATGTAGAGACAGTTGTTCACTTAGCTGCTTTGACATCTCACGAGGATATAGTAAATAACAGATTTGCATCACTGGAAACTAATTTTTTAGGAACAAAAAACATTCTGGATGCTTTTTTAAAATCAAGAACTTCTAGGAAACTTTTGTACAGTTCAACAGGAAAAGTGTATGGCAAGGTAATGCATCTACCGATTTCAGAAAATCATCCCATAAGCCCGCTGAATATTCTGGGAAAATCAAAACTAATAACAGAAAAATTAATTGATTTTTATAATAATAATCAAAAAGAATTTGTAATCTTTCGAATTTTCAATGCTTATGGACCAAGGCAGCGTGAAAATTTTCTTATTCCTACAATTTTAAAACAGCTACATGAAGGTAAAAAAGAAATAATATTAGGAGATACCGATGCGAAAAGAGATTATGTATATATCGATGATCTAGTTGATGCTTTTATTAAAACCATAGAACAAAAAGGACCTTTGGGAGTGTCAACATATAACATTTGCACAAGCCTTGGATTATCAGCTTCACAGATTGTTAAAACAATAAGTAAAATAAAAGGGATAGACATTAAGGTAAAAACAAACCCTGTTTTATTTAGAGTTGATGAAATGAAAGAGGAATACGGATCTTATGAGAAAGCAAAAAAAATCTTAGGGTGGAAGCCTAAAATTAGCATTAAAGAAGGACTGCAAAAACTGATAGCATAAAATAAAAATAATATGCAAGCGATAATTATAGCAGGCGGAAAAGGAACCAGAATTAGGTCAATAACCCCCACAGTGCCCAAACTATTGCTCAAATTAAATGACAAACCATTAATAGATTATATGATTAACCATTTAAAGAGAAATTGTTGCGACGATATAATTATATGTGCTGGTTACTTAGGCGATAAAATCAAAGAACATATTGACCGGAATAATTATGGTCTTGTAATAAGACAATCGATGGAGAGTAAACCTTTGGGCACAGCAGGCGCATTACATTTAATTAAGAACATGCTAAAAAATGAATTTTTTATATTGTATGGAGACGTTTATACAACTATAAATTTGCGAAAAATGCTTCAGTTTCATAAAGATAAGAAAGCTGTTGTAACAGCAGCTATTCATAAAAGTTCTCATCCTAGAGATTCGGATCTTGTCGAATTTAATTCGGACTTTAGAATCACAAAAATATTACGAAAACCCCATGCTCAAATTCCCAAAAACCCTCATAATCTCGCCGCGCTATATTTAGCAAATCGTAACATCAAGAAATATTTTACGGCTTATACTCCTTCTGACATTGTGCATGATCTTTTACCCGGATTACTAGATGAAAATGTCCCGATATATGGTTATAATACTAAAGAGTTTATGATGGATATTGGAACGCCTGAGCGTCTAAAAAAAGCAGAAAAATTACTTCACAAATGATAATTTCACGCACGCCGCTCCGCGTAAGTTTTGTTGGAGGGGGAAGCGATATAAAAAGTTATTACAAGTACAAATCCGGCGCAGTTGTTTCAACTGCGATAAATAAATATATTTATATAACAGTTAACAAGAAATTTGATAATAAAATTCGCGCCAGTTATTCGAAGACCGAAATTGTCGATAAAGTTGATCAATTACAACACGGACTTATACGCGAGTGTTTAAAGATGGTTGGAATAGATAGGGGAATAGAAGTAACGTCGATGTCCGATATCCCCTCTGAAGGAACTGGACTTGGATCATCAAGTTCTTACACAGTGGGACTCTTAAACGCATTGTACGCATATAAAGGAAAATACGCGTCTGCCGAAAAATTGGCGCGGGAAGCATGTGAAATTGAAATTGATATTCTCAAAAATCCAATTGGTAAACAAGATCACTATATTGCAGCGTACGGAGGACTTCAGTTTATACAATTTTTATCAGACGGAAACGTAGATATAAGTCCTATTATTTGCTCGTCTGAAATCAAAAAAAGACTGGAGTCCCGATTCTTACTTTTATATACGGGACTTACTCGTTCAAGCAATAAAATTCTTGTAAAACAAAATAAAAATATGATAAAAATCCTTGATATTAGAGAGACTATGGATAAGATTGTAAATCTTGCTTACAAAATGCAAGAACTTCTTAATAAGAATTCTATAAACAGGATTGGCACATTGCTAAATGAGAACTGGTTGTTAAAACGGAAAATGGCAGAAGGAATCACGTCGGAACAAATTGATAAGTGGTATTTAGCTGCAAAAAAATATGGCGCAGAAGGAGGAAAAATATTAGGCGCAGGCGGAGGAGGGTTTCTGTTACTGTATTCTGAAAGGAAATATCGTAATAAAATTCTTAATGGCTTAAAAGAATTGAAGCCAATAGAATTCAACTTTGAACCACAAGGTAGTAAAATAATTTTTGTTAGTGAATAGTATGAAAGAAGAAACAACAAAGAGAAAAATACAAGTAAATAATAATGCAGCGGACCTACATGAATTTATAGATGCGTATTTATGCGAAATAAAGCGTTGCCTTGAAGCGTTGGATAAAAATAAGCTCGAATTAGCGATTGATATGCTTATAAAAGCATATAAAAACGATAGAAAAGTTTTTATTTTGGGAAATGGCGGAAGTGCTAGTACTGCGTCGCACATGGCATGCGATTTAAGTAAAGGCACTCTTCAGAGAGTGTATGATTACAAAGAAAAACGACTAAAAATTATTTCTCTTACGGATAACGTTGCATTGATGACAGCTTTTGCAAATGATTTATCATTCGAGGATATTTTTATACAACAGTTAAGAAATTTAGTAGAAACAAATGATTTAGTTATTGCCTTATCCGGGAGCGGTAATAGTTTAAATGTGGTTAAAGCAATAAGATATGCAAGAACACGTGGGGCAAAAACGATAGGATTACTCGGATTTAAAAGCGGAGGTAAAGTTGCAAAGCTTGTTGATTGTTCAATTATTGTTAATAGCACACATTATGGTCCGATAGAAGATATTCAGCTTATATTGAACCATCTTATTGCATCTTGGATAGCAAAGGTTAAAAATATTTATGATGGAAGAATCGGGAAAGAAAATAAAAACAAATCTGTCCCTTTCAGATAATTTATACCTTATTATTTTTGTTTGGTAAATTATCTTAAAAGTGGTAAAATTCCTCTGATGTTAAGTATTGTTGTTCCTGTTTTTAACGAACAGGAATCTTTAAACGCTTTTTACAAAGAAGTTATTAAATTTATTCCAGTATTAAGCAAAAGTTACGAAATAGTTTTTGTTGACGATGGTTCGACCGACGGATCACTGGATGTTTTAAAAGATTTAACCAAAAAAAACAAGTCAGTAAGAATCTATTCTTTTAGAAGAAATCAGGGGAAAGCAGAAGCCCTAAAATTAGGATTTATAAAGGCAAAAGGGGACTATATTATAACTTTGGATGCGGATTTACAAGACGTGCCGTCTGAAATCCCGAAGTTATTGGCGGAAGCAAAAAACGGGTGTGAGTTGGTTTGTGGTTGGAGGAGGAATCGTAAAGATGCGTTATTGAAAATTATTTCTTCAAAGTTTTTTAATTTTGTAGCAAAAATTATTTGGGGTCTTAAGCTGCATGATTATAACAGCGGGTTGAAAGTATATAAGGCTCAAGCGGCAAAATCTTTAAATCTTTATGGAGGATTATATAGATTTATACCTCTTTTAGCCTATCAGGAAGGGTTTTCGGTTTGTGAGGTGCCTATTGTTCATGCGCCGAGAAAATTCGGTAAGTCGAAATATAGATTTTCGAAGATCTGGAACGATCTTCCCGACATGTTCACGATGCTATTTTTATCCAGATACAGCAAGCGACCGCTCCACTTTTTCGGATTAGTCGGAAGTGTTTTAGGATTTATCGGAGTTATTATTTTAATTTATTTGAGCGTAATTCATTTTCAAGGGTATGCGATCGGAAGAAGACCGCTTCTGTTTTTGGGCATGCTTTTGGTTTTAAGCGGATTCCAGGTGTTTTTTACGGGTTTTTTGGCAGATTTAATAATTAGTTTGTCGAGCAAGAAAGACAAAGAATTTATTTTGAAGTATTCGACCGAATAAAAATCGATTTATTTTTCTGCAAGAACCGTAATCCACGGAAAAGGGTAATTGATTGTTTTGATTTTGAGGTTAGTATTTATCAAAAAATTTTTAAAAGAGAATATTCCCCACTGATTTATGTGTTCCGGATGATCGCCAAAGTTTAATATGTTAATGCCTCGTAAAAAACGGCTTATCCTATAAAATGGTTCATTCGGAACAGTTAGTAAGATATATTTTTTCGAAATCCTTTTTATCTCGGCTAAGGCCTTTGTGGGATTTTCGAGATGCTCAAGAACCTCAGAACATACTACAAGATCAAATGAATTATTATTATAGGGTAAATGATTGATGTCACTTATTTTGAGGCTTAAATCCGAAAACATTTTTTGTCCAATACTTATCGCGAGATTGGAATTATCAACACCTTCTAGTTTTTCTCCGATTTTATTGTCTTTAAGTTTTTGAAGCGTAAATCCTTCGCCGCACCCTACGTCTAAAATTGTTTTTGGATTCAGCGGTTTTATTGTTTTTACTAAAATCTTATAAAAATTATTGATAAAAAATTTTCTCGAAATATCACTGTTTGTGTGTTTTATAAAATTACTTGGAAGTTGAGATTTTTTCATGAACGCATTATGATATAGACGGATTATATTATAGATGAGATTAGAATTCGAGTAAAGAAAAAATGAAGATTCAAGACATAATTTTTTTGGCGATAATGCTTTTTTTGATTTTAAAGAGAAATCCGCGGTGGGCTACGATTGCCGGTCTATTGTTTTTATTTATGTCAATCCCGCTTTTTTCATTCTGGATATTTTTCACGGCAGAACGTCTCGTATGGTATGCCGCAGCATGTTTTCTGCTGACAATTGTAATGATCGGTATTAATCTAAAAAAACAAAAAAATATTTAATGAGAATAGGAATAGACATAAGTCAGACTGCTTACAAAGAGACGGGTGTTGGAAAGTACGTTGAGAGCTTAGTTCATAATTTATTAAAGGTAGACAAAAAGAATGAATACATTCTTTTTTTCTCATCTTTGAGGAGGAATCTCAAATCTCAAATCTCAAATCTCAAAAATACAAATAAAAAATTAAAAATAAAAACCTTCAGAATCCCTCCATCATTACTCGATATCCTTTGGAACAAACTACATATTTTGTCCGTTGAGTGGCTGATTGGCGATGTTGATGTTTTTATTTCTTCCGATTGGACAGAGCCGCCAACAAAAAAAGCCAAAAAAGCGACGATTATCTATGACATGATTGTATATAAATATCCGAGGGAAACAGACTCAAAAATAGTCGCAGCCCAGAAAAGAAAGCTAAAATGGGTAAAAAAAGAATCGAATATCATTTTCTGTATTTCAGAATCGACAAAAAAAGATGTAATCGAGATCCTTGGAATTGCCGAAAATAAGCTAAGGGTAATTTATCCAGGAATAAAACTATGATTATTGGTATTGATGGTAATGAGGCAAACGTCGAAAAGAGAGTGGGAATTGGAGAATACGCATTCGAATTGTTGGAGCAATTTTCAGAATTCAAAATTCAGAATTCTCGCCTCGATTCGGCGAAGCGGGCAGAATTCAGAATTTACCTAAAAGAGCCGCCAAGAAATGAATTACCCAAGGAAGACGAAAGTTGGGAGTATAGAATAGTAAAACCAAAGAGATTTTGGACACAGATAGGATTACCTTTAGATCTATATTTGCACAAACCAAGGCCGGACGTTTTTTTTACACCAACGCATTATTCTCCTAGATTTTCTCCTGTTCCGACAGTGATTTCAATAATGGATCTTTCCTATATTCATTTTCCGGAGATGTTTGCAAAAAAAGATCTTTATCAACTCAGAAATTGGACGAGTTATTCGGCGAAAAAAGCGAAAAAGATACTAACTATTAGCAAGGCAAGTAAAGATGATATAATTAAAACGTATGGGTTACCCGAAAACAGGGTAATGGTGACTTATCCGGGAATAAAACAAGCGTTAAGTAATGGGCATGGAGCATTAAATATGGAGGAGATTAAGAAAAAATATGGTATTAGTAGTAACTATATCTTGTTTGTCGGGACATTACAGCCGAGAAAAAATATAGTAAAGCTTATCGAAGCTTTTTCAAAAATATCAAACTTAACCTTATTAATCGTCGGTAAAAAAGGATGGATGTACGAAGAAATTTTAGAAGCTCCGATAAAATTCGGTGTCGAAAAAAATGTTAAATTTTTGGAGTTTGTGTCGAATGACGAATTAAAAACGCTGTATAAAAATGCTTTGTGTTTCGTTCTTCCGAGCTTGTACGAAGGTTTTGGTTTGCCGATATTAGAGGCGATGGTAAACGGTTGTCCCGTACTGACGAGCAATGTAAGCAGTTTGCCGGAAGCCGGGGGAGACGCAGCTTTATATTTTGATCCAAAAAACCCAAAAGACATAGCTTCTAAAATTCAAAGAGTTATCGAAGACAAAAAACTCAGAACAGAAATGATTAAAAAAGGTTACGATCAGGCTAGGAAATTCAGCTGGGAAAAAACAGCGAGAGAGACGTTGGATGTTTTGGGAAAAGTTGCTGCTCAAAAATAATAAATATGAAAGATAAGTACGGAAAGGAATTATCAAAAAAAGAAATATCGGAAAAAATGGCGAATCGTTTTTTTACGATATTAAAGGAATTTGAGGTTGTGATTTTGCATTGTGTCGGTTATATTCCTTTCCATCACGTTAGAAGATTTTTCTATAGACTCGCTGGAGTAAAAATCGGTGAGGGATCGGCGATACATATGGGTACAAGGTTCTATGATCCCCGTAGCATTCAAATCGGAAAAGATACGATTATCGGGGAGGGAGCAGTTTTAGACGGAAGAGATAAGATTTTTATCGGAAATCATGTAGATATTGCAAGCGAAGTTATGATTTATAATTCAGAACACGATCTAGACAATGCTGACTTTATTAGTGTTTCTGCGCCGGTCATGATTGAAGATTACGTTTTTATCGGTCCTCGGGCGATTATTCTTCCGGGTGTAAAAATCGGAAAGGGCTCAGTCGTAGCGGCAGGAGCGGTTGTTACGGTTGATGTTAAGCCGATGGAGATCGTCGGAGGAGTTCCGGCAAAATTTATAAGAAAAAGAGAAGTTAAAAAACTATCATACAAATTAGGACGCGCAGCCTGGTTTCGTTAATTTTCTTCAAAAGCCAATAAATGACTATTTTATCGATTATAATTTTAAATTACAAAACAAAAGATTTTACGACTTCTTGTATTAATTCTATTTATAAAATTTATAGAGACGAATTGGGGAAAAAAAACATCGAAATTATTGTTGTTGATAATGGTTCAGACGACGATTCGGTCAAAGAAATATCCAAGCTTAAGAAAAAAATTCCTAATCTTAAAGTAATTAAAAATGAAAAAAATATGGGTTTTTCCGGCGGTAATAATTTAGGCGCAAAACAAGTATCGGGTAAATACGTTTTATTTTTAAATTCAGACACGCAAATTTTGGACAAAGGATTAATCGGAATGACCGATTTTTTAGAAAAAAATGACCGGGCAGGTATTTTAGGTGGAAAATTAAAAAATACCGACGGAACAAATCAGGATTCTACGGGCAAGTTTTTTGATTTAATAAATGTTTTTTTGATGCTTTTTGGAGGAGAAAAATTATTAAGAACAAGTCCGGACAGAGAAACAAAAGTTGATTGGGTAAGCGGGGCGTCGCTTATGATTAGATCGGATCTTTTCAGGAAATTAGGTGGATTTGATGAGAATTTTTTTATGTATATCGAGGATATGGATTTATGCTTAAGGGCAAAAAAGATAGGTTATTTAACGTATTTTTATTCCAAGATTAAGATTTTCCATGATGAACAGGGAAGCAGTAATCGGTCATTTGCGATTATTAATATTTATAAGGGAATAATTTATTTTTATAAAAAACACAAAGGTTATTTGGAATATTATATTGCTAGAGTCTTTTTGATTTTTAAGGCTTTGATCGCGATTTTTATCGGTCTATTGACGCAGGATAAGTATTTGTTAAATACTTATAAGACGGCGATAAAATTTAGTTTATGAAAATGTTAAAGTGGATTTCGAGTAACATTCTATTTATAATAACCCTGTTTTTGCTCGCTTTTATTCCTCTTTATCCGAAAATTCCGTTGCTCGGAATAGAACATACATGGGTTTATATAAGAGTAGAAGACGTAATTATCCTTGTCACGGGATTAATCTGGCTTACTCATGTAATTTTAAGAAAAGTAAGCATAAAGACTCCAATCACGATACCGATAATAATATTTTGGATTATTGGATTAATATCGACAATATATGCTATCTTTTTCATTTTTCCCTACATGATAAATGTTTTTTCTAATGTTGCAATCCTGCATTATTTAAGAAGAATAGAATATATTTTGTTGTTCTTTGTTGCTTACTCATCAATTAAAAGTAAAAAATATTTGCTTCCTGTTTTTCTATTACTGTGTGCGGTTTTATTATTAGTAGTTTTTTATGGTGTCGGGCAGAGGGTTTTTGGTTTTCCTGCTTTCTTGACGATGAATGAAGAATTCGCTAAAGGAATTCCCCTAAGGTTATCTTCTTATGCGAGAATTCCGTCGACCTTTGCCGGACACTATGATTTAGCTGCTTATCTTGTAATGATGATACCGATTATCGGTAGCATGGTTTTTGGATTTAAAAAAATATACGCAAAAATTTTAGTTATTTTTACCGCTACTTCCGGATTAATTCTCCTTTTGATGACTGCGTCGAGAATTTCTTTTATTGTTTATCTTATCGCTGTATCATTTTTATTAGTTTTTCAAAGACAGAAAAAATATATAATTCCGGTGATTATCGTGAGTATAATTCTTCTAAATTTATTTCAGGGAATATCTCAGCGGTTTTTTAGTACAATTTCTCAAGTAGATTTGGTTGTTGATGCCAGAACAGGTAAGCCGGTAGGGATCGCTAAAACAGAAAAAGGCGTAAATAAGGCTACAAAAAAACCACAGATTGTAATAGAAGAAATACAATCCACTGGAGAAAACTTACCACAGGGTTCCGGTTATATTAGTTTCCCGACCGCGCCGACTGAGAAAACAATAACTCAGGTTTTTTATAAAAGATCAAAAATACAGGCAGGTACAGAATCGACACAAATTACAAGTTTAGAAGGAAATTTTGTGGTTAGAAAAGCTCTTGCATACGATGTTTCATTTACGACCAGATTTCAAGGTGAATGGCCCAGAGCAATTGATGCTTTTAAGAGAAACATCCTGATCGGGAGTGGATATTCTTCTATAAGTTTAGCGACAGACAATAATTATCTTAGAATATTAGGGGAAATAGGAATTTTGGGTTTTGTTTCATTTATGTTTATTTTTTTAGTGATGGGAGTTTATATAAAAAACGTTTTGCGAGATGTTGACTCCCGGATTGCAAAAAGTTTTGTTATAGGTTTTAGTGCTGGACTTATCGGGATTGGTATAAACGCAATATTCATCGATGTTTTTGAAGCATCTAAAGTTGCGTTTACATTATGGTTATTAACGGGCGTCACTCTTGGGATTTTACATCTTTATAAAAAAAGAAGAATCAATTATTTTGGAGAATTTAAGGAATTGGCTTTGTCGTCAGCATTTATTGTTATATATATTTTTTTAATTACATTTGCTGTTTTTTGGACAATTTTCGGAAATTTTTTTGTCGGCGACGATTTCACCTGGCTTAAGTGGGCAGCTGACTGTAAAAAAGTTTTGTATAAGACCGGCTTGATTAACTGCGAGCCGCCTTGGATTACTATGTCTAATTATTTTACTAATTCAAATGGATTTTTTTACAGACCAGGAATAAAGATATATTTTTATATTTCTTACGCAATTTTTTGGTTAAATCCTATTCCATATCATGTTTTTTCGGTTATTTTACATGCGATTGCATCTTCGATAATTTTTATCCTTTCCAAAAAAATATTAAAAAGCAAGCTCTTCGGTTTTATCACTGCTTTGTTTTTCTTGGTTTTAGGATGCCACTCAGAAGTTGTTTTTTGGATTTCTTCAACCGGTCATTTAATTTCTGTAGTTTTTATTCTGTTCAGTTTATTGTTCTATATTCTCTGGAAAGAAAAAAATAACTGGATTTATTTTGTTTCTTCTGTAATAGCCGTTTTTATGGCTCCACTTTTTTATGAACTCGGAATTATCGCCCCAATTCTTATTATCGCATACGAAATAATAATGAGAAAAGGTGTGCGGAGTATTATTAATAGTGGTTATTATTTGATTTATTTAGCTCAAATTCCAATCTATTTATGGATTCGAAGGATTTCACAAAGTCACTGGTTTAGCGGAGATTATAGTTATAATTTATACAATTTTCCCTACAATTTTTTTGGAAATATATTCGGTTATTTGGGCTTAATCTTTTTAGGGACAAGATGGTTAAGTTACTATCAAGAGATCAGATTATTCGGAAAGTCGAATCCTCTCTATGTCGTGACGGTCGTTATTATATTATTGCTAATTGCTTATTTAATTTGGAAGTATGTTTTTAGAAGATTAAAGATTGAGGATAAAAAAATTATTGGATTTTCTATTTCAGTATTTTTAATATCTTTACTTATTTATTTGGGTTTAGGAAATATTTCCATTCGTTACGTTTACTTGGCTTCTTTCGGAATCTTACTTTTATTTGTGTTTATTTTAAAAAAGATTTTTAATTATTTAGTCTTATTTAATAAAAAAATTGCCTATATTTTTATATTAATAATTATTCTCTTTTTTTGCGCTTTTAATATTTTTGAGATAAACAGAATTAACAAAGACTGGAAAAAAGCAGGTGAAATTACGAGTAAACTATTAATAGATTTTAACGAGGTTTTCGTCAAAACGAGGGCGGTGACTTATAATCCGGTTTTCTATTTTGTTAATGTTCCGATTAAAACAGGAGAGGCTTGGGTTTTCCCGGTCGGACTACCCGATGCGTTATGGTTTAATTTCCAAAACGAATATCTTACTGTTCACATTTCAAATTCATTGGATCTCGCACTGGATGCGGCCGAAGGGTCAGCAAGCGCAAAAGTTTTTGAATTCGACAAAAATGGGAGTATAGAGCAGGTATTCAGAACAAAAAAAACAATTACAGTTCCAATAAATAGTCATTGATAGATACAAATGAAAAAAATCGAGATATTTATTTTGTCGCTAATTTTAATCGGGGCGTTTTTTGTCCGTTTATATAAAATAGATAATCCGATCGCTGATTGGCATTCGTGGCGGCAAGCAGATACCGCAGCAGTCGCGAGAAATTTTATAAAGGATGGATATAATTTTTTTTGGCCGCAAGTTGATAATTACGCGATAACAAATGAATGGGGATTACAAAACCCGAACAGATTATTTTTAGTCGAACCACCCATATATCAAACAATTGTTTACGCCGCATATAAAGTCTGGGGAGTTCATGAATATATTGCAAGGCTGATTTCGATAATATTCTCCTTGGGGTCGATAATTCTACTCTATTTAATCTCTAAAAGATTTTTTGGAAAACTGGTCGGTTTTTGGTCTTCAATTTTTTTTGCTTTTATTCCTTACAGTGTTTATTACAGCAGGATAATAATGCCGGAACCGATGATGATATTTTTTTCGTTGGCGTCGATTTTCACTTTGTTTTTCTGGCGGGATAAAAATAAATCATGGTTTTTGATTTTAAGTTCTATATTTGCGTCCTTGACTTTTCTTTTAAAACCCTATCAACTCATACTTTTTTTACCTATCTTTTATTTTTTCTTTAGAGAATTTGGATTATCGACGATTAGGAAATGGCAGTTTTGGGTATTTTTGATTATTTCACTCGTTCCGCTTATCTTATGGAGAAACTATATCTCATTGCATAGAGAAGGAATACCGGCTTCAACGTGGTTGTTTAACGATGGAAACATAAGATTTACCGGAGCCTTTTTTCGCTGGATATTTGCAGAACGAATCGGAAAAATTATTTTAGGCTATTGGGGGTTAATTTTTTTAGCATTAGGGCTTATTTTAAAGCCAGGAAAAAGGGAAGGTTGGTTTTTCCATCTTTGGTTATTGGGCATAATAATCTATTTTTTCGTGATCGCTAGGGGAAATGTTACACATGATTATTATCAGATTTCCATTCTCCCCGTTTTAGTAATTTTTTTGGGAAAGGGGATAGCTTTTTTGATTAGACCGGTAAAAGAAATTTCGCGGATTGTTTCTTGGTCGCTCGTTGTGATAATTTTATTTTTTATGTTCGCGTTTAGCTGGTATGAAATTAGAGGTTATTATTGGATAAATCATCCCGAAATCGTCGAAGCGGGTAGAGCAGTCGATAAATTAACACCAAAAGACGCAATAGTTATTGCTCCCTACTCTGCCGATGTAGCGTTTTTATATCAAACAAACAGACACGGATGGTCGATAATGCAAAAACCATTGCAAGATCTTGTTACCGATGGCGCGACCCACCTTGTGAGCACTAATCCACAGGAAACACTTTCTAATATTCATGTTCCATATAAAGTAACCAAACAAACCCCGACTTTTATAATTTTAGACTTAAGAGTTAAATAAAATGAGAATACTGATGTTGTCTTCATACCTTCCGTACCCGCTTTTTACAGGCGGTCACATAAGACTTTATAATCTTTTAAAGCAGCTCTCGAAAAAACACGAAATAATATTCGTCTGCGAAAAACGGGATTACCAAACGCAAAAAGATATTGATGAAATAAAAAATTTTTGTGAAAAAGTTTTTGTTGTCGAAAAGCAAAAACAGTGGTCGGTAAAAAATGTTTTAAAAACAGGATTTTCTTCTTATCCGTTTTTAATGATAGGACACACAAATTTTAAATTAAAAAAGATTCTTGAGGAGCTCATCGAAGAAAATAAGTTTGATCTTATTCACGTTGAAACGTCTTATGTTGTGCAAAATTTACCGGAGAAAATTTATGGCAAAATTCCGGTTGTTTTAGTAGAGCATAATGTCGAATATTTAGTTTATAAAAGATTTTTTAAGTTGGCGCCTATTTTTTTAAAGCCATTTTTAGCAGTCGATGTTTTTAAAATAAAACGTTATGAAGAAAGTTTTTGGAAAAAAGCGACAAGATTGATCGCGGTTTCGGAAGATGAAAAAAAATTAATGAAAAAAACTAATGTCGATGTTGTTCCAAACGGTGTTGATATCGATAAATTTAGAATAGTAAATCTTGACGAAAAAATTAAAAAAGAAGAAAAAATGATCCTTTTTATCGGGGACTTCAGATGGATCCAAAATAAAAACGCGATAAAAATTATTCTTAAAGATATATGGCCGAAAGTAAACTCAAGAGTAAAAAATCTCGCCTCGCTCGCTTCGCGCAGCAAGCTTCGCGGGCGAAGCGGACAAAATTCAAAATTAAATCTTAAGCTTTGGGTTGTTGGACGGAATATTTCCGATTCGATAAAAAGATTAAACATGGAAGAAAATGTGGTTTTCGACGAGAATGCGCCGGAAGACACCACGGAAATATTTAAAAGATCACACGTTCTACTCTCTCCGATAAGAGTAGGAGGCGGCACGAGTTTTAAGATTTTAGAATCGATGGCGTCTGGCGTGCCGGTCGTAACCACGACACTTGGAATCGAAGGAATCGACGCAAAAAATAATGAAGAAGTTTTAATATCAAACAATTCAAACGAAATCGCAGATTTGGTTTTAAAAATTTTAAAAAATAAGAATTTATATAAAAAAATCACAACAAATGCGAGAAAATTGATCGAAGAAAAATACGCTTGGGACAAAATCGCCAAAAAACTGGATGAAGTTTATAGATCAGTAGTGGATTCTAAAAATAATTTACAAGTTTATTAGCATGATCGATCTTTCGATAGTCATAGTTTCGTACAACACAAAAGAGTTTTTGAAGAAATGTTTGAAATCGATAAAAAATAATTGTAGATTAAATTATGAAGTTATTGTTGTCGATAATGGTTCGGTCGATGGTTCGGCTGAGGTGATCGATAAAGAATTTAAAAATGTAATTTTATTTCAAAATGCGAAAAATTTGGGTTTTTCAAAAGCGAATAACATTGGGATTAAAAAAGCGAACGGCAAATACGTTTTATTTTTAAACTCAGACACAGAAATAAAACAGCAGACGCTTGAGGAAATTTTTGAGTTTATGGAAAAAAACAAATATGTCGGGGTAGCGACTTGCAAAGTAGAACTTCCAAATGGAAGTTTGGACGATGCGTGTCATCGAGGATTTCCGACCCCCTGGAATTCGTTTACACATTTTTCGGGAATTTCAAAAATATTTCCGTATTCCAATCTTTTTAACGGTTACCATTTAGGCTGGAAAAATTTAAACACGATTCACGAAATCGACGCGTGTGCAGGCGCATTTATGTTCACGCGAAAAAAAGCAGGCGACGAAATCGGTTGGTGGGATGAAGATTATTTTTGGTACGGAGAGGATCTAGATTTTTGTTACAGATTAAAGAAAAAAGGATGGAAAATTTACTTTATACCGAGCGTTTCGACCCTTCACTATAAAGGCATCTCTGGAGGAATAAAAAATCATTCAAAACATTTATCGACGGCGGATAGTGAAACCAGAAAATTTGCGACAAAAGCGCGTTTCGACGCGATGAAAATTTTTTACAACAAACATTACAAAAATAAATATCCGAAGATTGTTACGTGGTTAATTCTTCAGGGAATAAATTTAAAATACCTAATGAACAAGTAGGTTTTTTATCCTCCGATACTTCCGTGATATACTACAGATATGCGGATTGGAATTGATGCGAGACTTTGGAAGGAAACCGGTGTCGGTCGATATATTAGGAGCCTTTTTCAATATTTGCCGGAAGTCGATAAGGAAAATGAGTACATATGGTTTTTTAGAAAAAAAGATTTTGATAAGATCGAAATTCCAAATTCAAAATGGCAAAAAAGGGTTGCAGATATTAGATGGCATACCTTTTCCGAACAAATTATTTTACCAAAAATCTTATTGAGTGAAAATCTTGATCTGGTGCATTTTCCTTATTTTAGTGTTCCAATTTTTTACCCGGGAAAATTTGTGGTTACGATTCATGATTTGATTTTTGATCATTATAAAACCGGAAAAGCGTCGACGCTTCCATCCTGGTTCTATTTTATTAAAACAATCGGATATGGATTTGTTCTAAGCTCCTCTGTAAAAAAAGCGTCTGCGATAATTACGGTTTCAAACGACGCAAAAAACGAGATAATCGATCATTATAATGCAGATTCTAAAAAAATATTTGTAACATACGAATCGGGGAACTTAGAAGAAGGTAACAAGTCTGATAGAAGCATAAATGATTCTATCAAAAAATTAAAACCGTATATTTTATATGTCGGGAATGCTCATCCGCATAAAAATGTTGAATCACTCATTTTGGCGATGAAAAAGATAAATGAAAAAAATAAAGAGTTAAAATTGGTGTTAATCGGAAGCGACGATTTTTTTTATCAAAAATTAAAAAGGTTTATAAAAAAGGAGGGATTAGATAAAAAAGTAGTAGTGACAGGAGATTTAAAAAATAGTGGTTTGGCAACTTATTATAAAAATGCCGAAAGTTTCGTTACGGCGTCTAAAATTGAGGGATTTGGAATCCCGGCGCTTGAGGCGATGAGCGTTGGGTGCCCGGCGATCGTTTCAGATATTCCGGTTTTTCATGAAATCTACGGGGAGGCAGCAATTTATTTTAATCAGAACGATTCGAAAGATATTTCAAATAAAATATTCGATTTGATTTCTGATAAAAGTAAAAAAGAAGAATTAATAAAAAAAGGATACAGAAGGGCAAAAATGTACGATTGGAAAAAAACTGCAAAAGAGACAGCGAGCGTATATAATAGGGTGCTATGAAGGTCGCGCTCGTATATGACAGGGTAAATAAGTGGGGTGGGGCAGAAAGAGTACTCTTGGCGCTTCGCGAAATCTTTCCAAAAGCTCCTCTCTACACATCAGTTTATAATTCAAAAAAAGCACCATGGGCTGATGTTTTTAAAGTTAAAACTTCTTTTTTGCAAAAATTTCCGAAAGCTTCATCTTCGCACGAATATTATGCGGCTTTAATGCCCCATGCTTTTGAAAGTTTTGATTTCGAGAAGTATGATTTAGTAATTTCGGTAACGAGTGAGGCCGCGAAGGGAATAATCACAAAACCTAAAACCCTTCATATCTGCTATTGTTTGACACCTACGCGGTATTTATGGAGCGGGTACGATGAGTATTTTAAAAATACGACAAAATTTTTGTCAAAACCAGTAATTTCTTATCTTAGGCGTTGGGATAAGATCGCTTCAAAAAGACCCGATCGGTTCGTTGCAATATCCAAAGAGGTTCAAGGAAGGATTAAAAAATATTACGGAAGAGAATCAATCGTCGTCTACCCGCCTGTAACGTTGACGGGTCCCGTCTCGCTTTTCCCTTGTCCGACGTCCCCGGACGCCTTGCCTCCTGCGGGCGCTCGACGGGGGTCCCCCGCGCTCGCCACCCGTCATTTTAAGAATAAGAATGATTATTTTCTTATTGTCTCGCGTCTTGTTCCCTACAAAAGGATAGATATTGCGATAAAAGCATTCAACAAATTGAAAATACCGCTTAAAATAGTCGGTACGGGGATTCTATCAAAAAAAATGAAAAAACTTGCCGGGCCGACGATCGAATTTTTAGAAAACTTGACGGACAAAGAATTATTAAGTTATTATATGGGATGTAAGGTACTGGTTTTTCCGGGAAGAGAAGATCTTGGATTGAGTATATTGGAGGCGCAGAATTTCGGTAAACCGGTTATAGCTTTTAAGGCCGGAGGGGCGTTGGAAACTGTTTTGAATGGTAAAACCGGTGTATTTTTTTATCCCCAAAACGAAGATGCGCTAATAAAGATTGTTGAAAAATTTGATTCTTTGCGGTTTAATCCCGACGACTCTATACGACAGGCTCAGAGATTTAACATGAACAGATTTAAAAAAGAATTCACAGCGACAGTAGAAAAATTTTTAAATAAACGATAAAATAATAGTCACATCATTATATGAAGGTAGTCCTTTTTGCAGGCGGGGTTGGAACAAGACTTTGGCCGTTGTCACGTAAAAATACTCCGAAACAATTCGAAAAGATAGTCGGAGATAAATCGACCTTGCAACTCGCAGTCGATAGGATTCTTCCGATATTTAAACCATCCGATATTTTTATTTCTTCGGGCATAATGTATGAAGACATTCTGCGTGAGCAGCTACCGCAAATTCCGAAGAACAATTTTATTTTAGAACCTGAGATGAGAGATATCGGAGCAGCTGTAGGATTTGCGGTCGCGGTATTAGAAAAAATTTCTAAAGACGAACCGTTTATAATTTTATGGAGCGATCATCTCGTAAAAAATGAAGATCTTTTTAGAAACATTCTTTTAGTCGCCGGAAAGATTTTAGAAAAACACAACGATAAGATTGTTTTTATCGGGCAGAAATCTCGCTTTGCGAGCCAAAACTTGGGATGGATCGAATTTGGAGACAAAACAGACGAAATCGACGGCATCCCAATTTTTACTTTTAAAAGCCTTCATTATCAGCCCAATCTAGGTGTTGCAGAGGAATTTCACGCGAGTCCGCATCATGCCTGGAATCCCGGATATTTTGGTACAACACCTAATTTCCTGTTTTCTTTGTACAAAAAGCATGCATCAAAAATGTACGAGCAGCTTCTCAAAATTCAAAACGCTTGGGGAACCGATAAATTCGAAGAGACAGTTAAAAATGTATATCCGACGATCGAAAAAATATCTTTTGACAACTTAATCTTAGAAAAGATCGACGCAAACGACGGATTTGTAATCGGCGCAGATATCGGTTGGAGCGATATCGGGGCTTGGGAATCTTTGAAAGAGGCTTTAAGCGAAACTGTAAAAGATAATGCAACGCGGGGAAAAGTGATGGTAAACGATTGTAAAGACAGTCTTATTTTTAATTACACCGACCAAATGGTGGTCGGAATTGATCTTAACGAAATACTAGTTATAAACACAGAAGACGTTGTTTTAGTGTGTCCCAAAAGTTCGGTCCCCAAGATTAAAAATTTGGTCAAGAGTCTTGAAGGAACTTCTCACGAACATCTTACGTAATATGCCGTATACGAAGGTTGAAAAAAGTCTAGCGTACGAAATCGCAAAAAGGACGATGGATTTATTTTTCGGAATAATTCTATTAGCACTATTTTCGCCGGTAATAATTCTTACGGCGATTCTGATCAGATTTGATTCTCCGGGCCCGATTTTAGCCGATACTCCCGAAAGAGTAGGAAAAAATGGCAGGCTTTTTAAGATGTATAAGTTTCGGTCGATGGTTCAGAACGCGCATGAAATACTTCGGGAAAACCCGAAGTTTTCAAAATTGTACACAAATTATAAAAAGGGGAGCTATAAATTAAGAGACGACCCGAGGATTACGGGAGTCGGGCATTTTATTCGTAAACATTCGATCGATGAGATTCCTCAACTGATTAACATATTAAACGGCGACATGAGTTTGGTCGGGCCAAGAGCTTATTACTCCGACGAGCTTAGGGAACAACAGAAAAAATATCCCACGACAAAAGATGCCGTAAAAATCGTGCTTTCGGTAAGACCGGGGCTCACAGGCTATTGGCAGGTTTCCGGTAGGAGTGAAATAAATTTTGATAAAAGGATTGAGATGGACGCAAGTTATGTGAAAAGAAGATCAATTTTATATGATCTTTGGATAATAGTTAAAACTCCTTGGGCGATGATCTCCGGCAAAGGAGCCTTGTAAGATTTCAGCAGTCTTTCCTCTAATGCTTACTTTTTGTTCAAAAGCAAATTTGACTTCTATTTTTGCTATACTTCAAATATGAACAATGAATTCAAAGTTAATAAAAAACAGATTTTAGCTATTTTGAAAAAGTTTAAACTTGGTGAATTAGATTCGATAGAAAAGTTTAAGACAGGTCTTATTAATCCTGCATTTCTTATAAACGGAAAGTATGTTTTGCGCCTGAATAAAAGCGAACATCTGGAAGAATTTCCAGGACAGGGAATAAGATTCCGAAAGGAATGCTTTCTTTATAAAGTCCTTAATGGTTTTGGAATTCCTACTCCAAATTGCATCGGAATCGATACTTCTAAGAAAATTTTAAACAAAGACTATATCCTGATTTCTTTTATTCAAGGAAAAACATTAAAAGATGCATTTGGAAAAAGCCCCAGAAAAGTTCAAGAAAATCTAGCATACCAATTGTAAACATTTCCCA
>JAMDAA010000027.1 GCA_023484045.1 Patescibacteria group bacterium | reverse complement strand
GATTAAGACATCGAGAGTGGCGTTATTCGGATGCAGTGTTCCGTTTTCCAGAGTCCAATTACTTCCCCCTGTTCCTCCTGGGCAGGCCGCAGTTCCCGTAACTATTCCGCCGGTTGTGGTTACACACGCCGCAGAACCGTATGTCTGTCCCTGGGTTGATCCGACAAAATACGCTCCAGCAATACTCAGGTTTCCGGCGTTAGTTAAATACATTTTAGTAGCTCCAGAAACAGAAGCCGTCATTATATCTCCACCACCGTCGTTGGAAACAACAAATCCGGCAACAGCGGATTCCGTGGCTAAAATCCCGAACTTGTCGTCTACCTCAACTCCTCCGGGAACCAGATTTCCCGTGGCGGTTGTGTTTTTAAGAGGTTTTTGAAGATCAATTTTACCCGAACCATCAGGCACGATTTGCACATCCGTGTTTGTGCCTGTGGCTGTTGTGAGCTGGAGAACTTTTCCCAAGAGCGTGATTTGGCCGCCGGTTGATTGAAATGTGGTTACAGCCGTTCCGCCGATTGAAACCTGACCGCTTGAGTTTAAAGCAAGAATCGCGTTTGTGTTGGTTGTAACACCGGCGTCTGTAGTCGGAGGCATTCCCTGAAGCACTTCGGCGTTTGTGGCGTAGGCAACGGTCGCTACTTGTTGACGCGGAGTGAGCTCTGCATCCTTTTCAACAGTTACTCCCAAATATAAAGTTGCGTTGTTTGCAAATAGGCTTTGGGGAATTCCACACGCTCCCGTAGCGGGCGATGCCGGAGGACTACCGCCATTGCAGAGTGCCGCATTTCCGCCAGATCCATTACTACCTAAAAGTATCGAAAAAATACCATCTGTATCAGGAGAAATTCTGTCGACTTCTTCCCAAAGTCTTGCGCCTGCGGAAGCAGACAGATCGTTATAAACTACAAATCGCAATAGTTTTGAAGCCGTGATCGGGTTATCCGAAGAGTCTGTAAGACGGCCTTGAAAAGAAAGGATTTTAAGCGGGGATACCGCCGCTAAGGCTTGTTTTTGCTGTCCGGATTCAAAAAATACCCGGTAAAGATTAAAACCAAGAATAGACATAAAAATGACAAGAATCGCGAGGTGAAAATAATTTGTTATTGAGTAGGAATGATATTTTGTGTACCATTTTGGTCTAGTGTATCGGACATGATGCCATAGTTTTTTGTGTGTCGGTAGATATTTTGTCGAGATCGAAAGCGGGGCATAGGCGGCCTTCGGTAAATTTTCAATTTGTCTTTGAGTTTTGATCCGGCGATCGCCGGATGAGCTTTGAGCTTTTTTAAAGATGGGTCTGCCTTTTAATTTCCAGATCGTATTCTCTGAAAACTCAAAAGTATTAGCCAATGGTTTAGTCACAATAATGTCGAATATTAATCCAAAACCTTTGCCGATTTTTTGGATTAGCCTTACTGGCGGAATATTAGAATAATTTCTATTATCAGTTTTCAGTTGTCGGTTTTCAGCTTCCTGTTTCTCTGTTGTCAGTTTTTCGGTTACCGATGAACTGAGAACAGATCGACCTTTTTCCGACAACTGAGAACCGAAAACCGATGACTGGTTTGATTCTAAATTCTGAATTCTAAATTCTGAATTTTTTATGAGTCCTTCATCTTTTATCCAGGCAAGATATCTCCTGAGCGAAGATAGTTTACGGTTAACCGAAAGGGGAGAAAACTTAAATTCTACAGTCAGCCTTCTTTTATATTCATTGACCAAAGAGTTATTAATTTTATTAAATACGTTTTTATCTTTTACTTTCCAGGCAGTATTTGACGCGGTAACTTCTTCTGCCCAGGTAAGAAACTGTTTCACATCAATGATATAGTTTTTTATTGTTAGATGTGATGCGTTATATATATAAAGGTTGTTTTTAAAGTCTTTAATATGCCATGGATCCGAATCTTGTCTCTGTTTATTGTTTTTTTCGATCTCAAAAGGTGTGTACGAGACTAACCCTTTAACCTTTAAATAATAAAAAAACTTGCGAAGCGTTGACAGGTACCTGTCGACCGAACTCGCCGAAGCTGATTCAGCTTTGTCTTTCTTGAATTCTTCGATCGTTAAATAACTTATATTTTGAGACTCAAATTGTCTTTGATATTTGCTTTGATACCACGAAATAAACTTTCTAATATCGGCGAGATAGTTTTTGATCGTGGCTTTCGATGTATTCTCTTTTTGATCCAGTAAAAATTGTTTAAATTGATCTAACATAGGCAGAAGCCCCGCCCGCCACACAAGCCGACCTGCCCGCCAGTGCCAGGCTTTGGCAGGCGGGATTTCGCGAGGCGTTGTGGACAGGCACGAGATTATACGGATTATACGGATTATCTCTATTTATTTTAAAATAAATATTTTTACCCATACAATTAGATTAGAAAGTATACACCTGCTTGTCAAGAACCTAGAGTAGTTAATAATGATACTAATTGATATGTTCTAATATACTAATTACAATTAATTATTTGGCGTGAAAAATGAGAAGAGAAATAAAGATTTATGCATTTTCACGAATGAATATTCGATAAAAATTCTAAATAGTCGATTTTTACTAGCTGATCTAAATATATTAATATATATCATTTAACCTATAATTATTTTTGATATATTTATAATATAGTTGTGAGTTATTAACAGTTCTTTCTAGTTATTTTCGTATTTTTTGCTACTTTTGTGCAATATTTTTATAGGGTAATGAATTTTTTATTCGACAATAATTATCACTTTCAATAGGTGAGTGCTACGATTTTGCGGTTTTAGATTTGGATTGAATTGGAGAGTAAAATAAAATTTAAAGAAGATTTTCCTTAATTAAGTCAATTTTTGCTTGTAGAATTATTATTATCATTATACAATATTTATGTGGGACTTCGAGAAAAGAAAAGTCATGGAGGTTATAGAAGTTTAAAATCTTATCAGACAACTACTTTAGTTTACGACTTGACAGTGGAGTTTTGTAATCGTTATATGACCTGCTCGACCAATAAGTCATATAGGACATATGACCAAATGGTCCAAGCCGCAAGATCTGGCCGCCAAAACATAGCGGAAGGATCTCAGGCTTCAGCAACTTCCAAAAAAACCGAGATTAAATTAGTCGGTGTGGCGCGGGCAAGCTTAGAGGAACTTTTGGTTGATTTTGAAGATTTTTTAAGGCAAAGAGGCTTAAAGTTGTGGGAAAAAGATTCTCTTACTGCTAAAAAAGTACGAGACCTTGCTTATAAGGCGGATAAGACTTATGAGACTTATAGGTCTTATCTAAAAGACCCTGAGACGGCTGCAAACTGTATTATATGTCTAATCCATCAGGCTAATTTTTTATTGGACAGACAGCTTGTTTCGCTTGAAAAACTATTTGTAAAGCAAGGCGGTTACAGTGAAAATCTTTTAAGGAAGCGCTTGGAGTTTAAGAACAACAATAGAGCAATAGAACAATGAAATAATTTAAGATTTATATGAAAAAATTACTGCCCAAACTTCTTTTAACGGTATTATTGTTTAATATTTTGATACAGTTATTAGCTCCTTTATTAGTCGAACAATCTTATGCCCAATTTAAGTATCCTGTCGGTAAGGCCAATGTAAATATATCTGCTTCCGTCGGAGAATTCTACTTAAATCTTTCGGGTTGGATTTCACCTTTTGCAAGCGTTATCTTGACAACATTAGATGGTGTTTTTATACGTTCTACGGTTGCAGATGCAGGAGGTAATTTTTCTATATCCCAGGTTTTAATTAAAAAAGGTTTTTCCGGCTTTTGTTTAATCGCGGTCGATTATCACGGCCTTGGTGAATCAACGACGTGTTTTAATTTTGCTCCGGCAACAGGGGATATAACAATGAGAAATATTTTTCTTCCTCCGACGATCGGTCTTTCCAAAACAGAAATCGCTGCATATTCAACCGTGATAGCATTTGGATACACAATGCCTTTTGCGACGGTTACGCTTTATCTTAGCAACGGCCAAAAATTAACTACAACGGCCGACGCAAACGGTTACTACGAATTTAAGATCGAAAATTTAGGCCCCGGTCTGTATAAGATGTACGCAAAGGCCTTTTACAAAGATAAAGATTCGCTGGCTCCGACAAAAGAAGTTGTGCTTAGGGCCTTGTCTTTATGGGAGCAATTTTTGGCATTCTTAAAGATGATCTGGGATAAAATGATAAAATTTGTCACCTCGCTTATAATATGGCCACTTTTGCTTGCCATACCGCTTATTATCCTGATTATTATACTCATCTTAAAGCTTTGGCCGGACAAGTTTACCTCAATTTTTAACAACAGAGTTATAATTTTCTTCTTCAGAAGAGGCAAGAGGCTTCATCACGCATGGTGGATGGGATATTAATTTTCAATTTACTCGCCTCGCTTTGCGGGCGAAGCGGGCAATTTTCATTTTTCAATGAATAACCAAAATAATAATTTACAAACAAAGAAAAATGTTGTTGAATTGCTTCATTATTAAATTGTTATGACAAAATACCTGTAACTTAATGATATTTATTGTTATAAAAAATCACTAAATCTCTCAAATTATGTTTGGGATATTGTTATTGACTGGGATTGGTTTTCTAAAAAACCGGTGGAGTTCAGTTTGTTACCACAATAGACTCTGTTCAGTAAATTTAGCCGAAGGTTTTGGAAGATACGGTAAAAAGGATAAACAAAAACAATGAAACAATTTAGCAATCCAAATAATTGAGTATTAAGAATTTATATCCGTGTTAATCCCTGTCTTGGAGTTTTTTTTCCAATATTTAATTCCAAGTACAATCGCGGCGATAATCAAAATTATAAGCAAAGCTATTTTCCATGGGAATACCCAGAAATAAACAGTGGCCATAAGAGGGAGGTTACTGTCTTTTCCGTACGAGCCGATTAACGTCGCTTTGTAACGTCCTAACATAAATTTTTGCCCAAAGGTGTTTTCATAGTCTCTTGTGGCCGTTGGGAAAACATTAAATTTATCTAACTCTTCAACTTTAATAGTTCTTCCGAATAAATTTGTGACCTTAATCGTTCCGATGGGTTTTATATGCATGTCTCCGAGGTTTTTGATTTGAGTATCAATAGTAACCGGTCCGTATTCCTGAAACGGATTCGCGAAAAACTTGCTTACGACGGAATATTCGTTTATCGGACCGTTGACTCCAACATAGAATAAGGATCCGATTTTGGTTTCGACGGCTGCTCCCGTACCTTTAACACCCATTATATTTATAGGACTAAACACGATCGCGGCATAGTGACCTCCGGGATTCGCATTATACGGCACTTGAATGTAATAGTTAAGTATTTGCTTCTCTTGTGGCGCGATCGTGAATGAATTCGGATAAACGCCTATCCAGGCCGCAGCGGAGAACTTTTTTGAAAGTGTGTTTGAAGGAAGAATCGTTGGTGTTCCCTTAGAATCTTCGACGATAAAATCCTGAGCTTCGACAGTAAAAGAAAGCACCTCAGAACTATCGTTTATGACTTTCATTACTCCTTCTGTGGCTTGACCGGGATCAAAACTTTTTTCGACAGCAGGAGGAACAACGGTAAAAGTCCGCACAGTCTCTTGAGCACTGGCCGTGCTTAAGTTAAAAGTTAAAAGTGCAAAGTTAAAAGTTAAAGTTAAAAGTGCAAAGTTCAAGAACCTCTGGAAAATTTTGAATTTTGAATTTTGAATTATCATAGGTTAGAAAGTTGGTGTTGCTACATAGGTCACGACACTGGTATATTTTCCGGCCGGAACGCTTACATCAACTGTTGCTGCATATTCAACGCTTGTTAATCCGTTGGTTGTTCCTGCAAGTCCAACCGGTCCGGTTGCTTTGGAAGCCAGAGTAACAGACGATGCTTGCGTTGGCCATCCGTATTTTGCATTTATGCCTCCACCGGTCGCACCAGTTCCCCAAGTACCAGCTGTTACATCTGTTCCGCAAGGATGCAGGCCAAACCATGGAGTTCCGGCTGTCATTGCAGTAGGAGTCGTAGAATCAGCGATCCAAAATCCTGTAGCAGGATTAATCAGATGGCCGCTTGACGTTGCAGTAAGAGAATATCCATTCGGTGCATTTGTGGTAATTGTTAATAGCTGTGCGGAAATATTTATGGTCGAACTTAAAATTCCAAGATTAACACTGGTCGCCGTGGAACCAATGCCTGCGTTGGTAACCTCGGCGTTTGCACAACCTGTGTTACCGTTGTTGATAGCTGTGTTATTCGCTATTCCTGCAATAGAAAAGGTAAGCGACGGATCGACTAATGCCTGAACCTGAACAGATTCGATCGTCGCAATTTTTGCACTCCCGGTATCAAGCGTGCCGCTACTGGCATCCTGGGTTTCAATGTTTATCTTCCAAATATCAGCCGTTGTGGTCGCGACCCCTTCTCCGCCAGCTGCGGTTTTTGTCGGATTTATTAATCTTGGAGACTGAGTAGTACATGTAGTTACATTTGCTGAGGCGTCGGCGCAACCGATAAGAAATGTTACTACCTGGCCGGCAGCAAGACCTGCTCCTGCATCAACAGTACAAGTAATTGTTGGTGATGAACCCACGGTTGCAACAGCAAAAGTACAAGTTCTTGCTCCGCCGGCAACAAGTTGATATGAAATATTTGTGGCAGCGTTAGCTGTTGTTAATCCGTTAAAAGAGAATGTCGTTGCCGAAGGAGAAGCGGTGGTTACTGCAGTTCCCGGAAAAGTTAAAATAATTTTTCCGCTCGCAGGGATTGGAGTGGTAAGAGTAAATTGAACTTTATGCATAGCGGTTATAGCAGACGTTATAACATCACCGCTGTGATGTGTATTTGCAGCCGTTCCTGTAAAATAAACAGTGCGTTTGCCCGCTCCACCGACACCCGACGCAGACATTGATGCGACCGTAACCGTATTCAATGTTTCTCCGGTATCCGGCCATAAAACAGCAGAATCAGACGCGAGGAAAATCGATTTATTGTCCCAAATCGTTACGGAAGTTGCGGCTGCAGCCTGATCTGCCGAGATCGGAGTAGAAGCGGACGGGCGCGATGTGGTTATAGTATCGGACGTGTTTGATATGGTACCTGCATAAGCGCTTTTTATAAAATTAAAGCTGATAAAAAACAGCGCGGCAAAGAAAAAAGCGGACAAATATATAACTTTTCTCATTTCAGATAAATTCGCCAAAATGGCCATTAGTACTACTATAAGGATATTTTTTCGGTAAAGTCAAGTGGTAAAATTGTCTTAATTAGATTTATTTTTTAAGCGTTTTCTGATGATTAGAATCAAAATTATGGCTATCAGTAATCCGATCGCGTATTGCAGTGGGAAAGCAAAGAAATAAATGGTTTTTTTAA
>JAMDAA010000025.1 GCA_023484045.1 Patescibacteria group bacterium | reverse complement strand
GCTAATAAAACAAGAATGACTATGATAACTGCAAAATTTCTAAAACCAAAGCCCGAAGAAGAGGAAGATTCGGAAACCTTTTCTACTACTTCTTCTTTATTCATCAATATTACTGTAGGTAAAAAATAGACCACTGTCAAGAAAATTTATTTTGGTATAATACTTCTATGGTTTTGTCGGACCGCGATATTAAAAAGGCGTTAAAAACAGGATTTATTAAAATTTCACCCTCGATAGATTTAAAAACTCAACTTGGCAGCTGCTCGATCGACCTTCGACTCGGCAATGTTTTTCGCGTTTTTGATCACAGTAAATATGCGTATATAGACCCGTTTAAAAAAGATTCAACGCCCGATTTTACCCGCGAAATAAAAATTAAAAAAGGAGAGCCGTTTATTATTCAGCCGCGCGATTTTGTTTTGGCAACAACGATAGAATATGTTGAAATTCCAGATAATTTAACCGGAAGATTAGAAGGTCGCTCGAGTATCGGACGGCTCGGCGTTGTTATTCATTCAACGGCCGCAAATATAGAATGCGGATTTAAAGGACACATCGCGCTTGAACTTGCGAATATGGGAATAATGCCGGTCGCGCTATATCCCGCAATGCGGATTTGCTCTATTTCTTTTGAACAGTTGTCCAGTCCCGCAGAAGTCCCGTATTATAAAAAGAAAAACGCAAAGTATGTCGGGCAAAAAGGGCCGGATGAATCGAAAATTAACGAAGAAAGATAAGCGATTGTTTCATTGTTAAATTGTTGAAATAGTTGAATGGTTTAGGGCGCTTAGCAATTGCAGTCTATGAAATATCATATCGAATTTGATTTGGAACTATTACGAAATCCTTATAAAGGTTTATTTATCGCGATCGAGGGAATCGATGGATCTGGGAAAACGACACAAATCGAAAACCTCAAAAAGTATTTTGAGAAAAAAGGAAAGTCGGTTGTTTCAACGAGCGAACCAAAACGTGATTTAATTGTCGGAAAACTTATTCACGAAATGCTGTCGTCGAAAATAAAAATTCCATCAAAGGCACTACAATATCTTTATTCTGCCGATCGAGTAATAAATCACGAAACATCGGTTATACCGGCGCTAAAAAAAGGAGCAGTTGTTTTGTCTCACAGGAGCTTTTGGTCGGCGATTCCGTACGGAATTTTAGACAAAAGCATCACGAGTTATAACACTAATAACACTCAAGTGATTCTTGTGGCGCACGGAATTTTGTCGATGTACCATCAATTTATCGCGCCGGATTTAACTTTTTATCTTGATGTTTCGGCTGATTCTGCGATAAAACGTCTTGATAAAATGAAAAAGAATAAAGAATTATATGAAACAAGAGAAAAACTCAAAAAAGTTATTCTTGGATATAAATGGCTTATCAAACAATATCCAAAAGAAGTTATCGCTATTGATGGAGAAAAATTACCCGACAAAATAACAGAAGATATAATAAAACATATATGAAATACGACGTATCTTTTTCGATTGATCTTAAGCGAAACACATGTCCCGGCAAATTTATCGCGATCGAGGGAATCGATGGATCTGGGAAAACGACACAAGTAGAAGAAATAAAAAAATATTTCGAAAAAATCGGACGGGAATTTATTATTTCGCAAAACCCGACGGACGGCGTTATCGGAAAATTCATCCGTGAGGTTTTGGTCGGCAAAATACAGCTTCCGAAAGAAGCTTTTCAATACCTTTTTTGCGCGGATCGGGCGTCGGAGCAGAAAAAACTTATAGAAATTTTAACAGACGGAAAAACTGTTTTAATGGACCGATATTTCTGGTCATCGGTCGCGTACGGTATTTTGGATAAAAAGATTAATATCGGCGAGAAAGATGTCCGCGATGGAAATAGTTTGCTCGTCGCGTATGGAATTCTTGCCGAGTACAATCAATTTATCGCGCCGGATTTAACTTTTTATTTAAATGTTTCTCCAAATGTCGCGTTGTCCCGGATAGAAAAAGAAAGAAAAAATTTAGATATTTATGATAAACTCGAGAAACTCGAAAAAATATCAAAAGGATACAAATTTTTGCTCGAAAAATTTCCGAAAGAATTTACGGTGATCGACGGAGAAAAACCGATTGAAGAAATAACAAACCAGATAATTTCGAAGTTGGAAATTAGAATTTCTTGATCTTGATTTCTTGATGTTTCGAATTCTTGAAATCTGTAAATCAAGCCATCGAAAATTCAATGTCAAGAATAGTCAAAAATATCTAATTTCAAAGATTCGAAAGCATTATGATACTTGGACCGAAGAAATTACTACAGCTTGTCAAAACAAAAAAACTCGTCGAGGGTTTGGCGGAAAGAGAACTCACGAACCCCGAAGGCGCGGGATTTGATTTGCGTTTAGGAGAAGTCTATAAAATTTCGGGAACCGCATTTTTGGGCGAGACAGAAAGAAAAACTCCGGAGATTGAATTAGTAGCATCATACGAAAAAATCAAAATCGAAAAGGGTTCAACCTTTTTAAAGGTTGAACCCTTAAGGCGCAGCTCTGGAAAAAGTTCTATAAAAATAAAACCGGGAGATTTCTTTTTGGTTAAGACAATCGAAAAAATAAACCTTCCGATCAATTTATCCGCAGTAATTTTACCGAGAACTACGACTTTCCGCTGCGGACTTTTCCTAAGAACAGGTCCTGTCCAACCGGGTTATCAAGGGGAATTAACATTTGGTCTTAAAAATGAAGGTTCGATAACAGTAGAAATCGAAATGGGCGCAAGATTTGCTCATGTTTTATTCCACGAAATAAAAGGCGGGGGCCGAAGGTACCGCGGTCAGTGGCAGGGGGGCCGTGTCACAACTAAGAAAAAAGAAAAACAAATATGACAAAAGAAAGCGAGTTGAAAATCGAAACAAGTCGATTAGTTGGTTTTTTAATTAGATCGAAAAAAGAAGGATATGCATTGGGGAGCAAGAACATTATTAGAGAGAAGGATGGTTCGTATTCTACTAGATTTAAAGAGGGGGACTTTGATTTTCATGACAATTGGTTTGGCGGCGAACCATTTGGAGGACGGGAAGTTGTTAAATTTAAAGAAAAACCATATTGGATGATGGTTTATTATGGGGCAGACCTAACAGGTAAAGAGCTAGTAATACCAACCTTAATAAAAGCTTTATCAAATATGCCGATTGATTTTCCAGCAAGAGGTCCGCAAGTTTTTGAAGAAGGACAGTTTAGATATGAAAATGAGTGGGAAGGGGGAATAGAGCAGTTTTCAGGAGAAGAACAGATTCTAAGTAACGGTGAAAGGATGTATTCTGCAAAATACATGGGTGGTTTAGTTGATCAACGAAAATAATTTGATATATTTTGATCTATTGTAAAATCTTCTTTTTTAAATTAAAACTAATTCTGAATTATTAATTATGAATTCTAAATTATCGAATAGGCATCAAGAATATCAATATCTTGATTTACTCAAAGATATTTTAAAGAATGGGAAAGATAAACCCGTGTTTAATAATCCAGGCGTTACAATTCGGAGCGTTTTTGGAAGGCAATGCCGGTATGATCTTTCCAAAGGATTTCCGCTTTTAACCACAAAAAAAGTTTTTCTAAAGGGGATAATTTACGAGCTTTTGTGGTTTATCCAGGGTTCATCAAATATTAAATATCTTGTTGATCACGATGTTCATATTTGGGACGATTGGTCCTACAAAACTTATAAAAAAGCGCATGAGAAAGGAAAAGTTAAATTTATGACGCAGGAAAAGTTCATTCAGAAAATAAAAGATGATTCGCCAGCTGGAGAATTTGCCATAAAATGGGGCGACATCGGGAATGTTTACGGTGTTCAATGGCGGAAATGGAAAACATCTGATGGAAGATTTATCGACCAATTGGGTTGGGTGATCAATGAATTAAAAACAACGCCGTTTAGAAAATCGATCGTAGTTTCGGCCTGGAATCCAGAATTTATTTACGAAATGGCACTCCCCGGAAAGTCGATGGCACTTCCGCCATGCCATACACTTTATCAATTTAATGTTACAGGCGATCGGCTTTCACTCCAACTTTATCAACGAAGCGCGGATGTGTTCTTGGGGGTTCCGTTTAATATCGCAAGTTACGCGCTTTTTACGATGATGATCGCGCAAGTCGTTGGCCTGCAGCCCGGATTTTTTGTTCATACGTTTGGAGACGTTCATATTTATTCTAATCATTTTGACCAGGTAAAAGAACAGTTAAAACGAAAGCCTCGGCCTTTTCCGACAATAAAAATAAACCCTAAAATTAAGAATATAGACGATTTTAAATACGAAGATTTTACATTGGAAAATTATAATCCCTACCCGCCGATTAAAGGACAGGTAACCGTAGTCGGTGGTTTCTAAATTGTGAAACCAGAAATCAGCATCGCTGTTATTTTATCTAAAAACCGGGTTATTGCAAAAAATGGTGAAATTCCGTGGAAGATTTCGGAGGATTTAAAACGGTTTAAGAGGATAACGTTTGGACACCCTGTGATAATGGGGAGAAAGACATTCGAGACTTTGCCCAAACCTCTTGATGGACGTTTAAATATTGTGATAACTCATAACGATATGATCAAAAATCAAATATCAAAGATCAAAAATGTGGTAGCGGCGAGTTCTTTAAAAGAGGCGATTGAGAAAGCAAAAAAAAACCCGGGTTCAGACGAAATATTTATTATCGGCGGAGGACAGATTTTTGAACAAGTAATCGGAATAACAGACAAATTATATTTAACAATCGTCGATGAAGAGATCGACGGAGATATTTTTTTCCCAGATTATTCAGATTTTAGAAAAGTTTTGTTCGAAGAAAAAAGAGAATCGCAAGGTTATAAATATACATTTATCGACTTGGTAAAATCTTGATGCTCTTGACACTCCTTCGCTTTTCACAAAATTTTGCATAAAAAATATAACAGGTATAAGCTACGAAGTGTCAACCCGCCCAAAGCTTTAGCGAAGGGGGGTTGACAAAATAAGGCTTACAGTGTAGAGTGAAGTATGGAATTAGGGCTTACTTTTGACGATATTCTTCTTCTACCAAATTACGCTGATTTTTCCCGTTCAGACATAGATCTTTCAACAAATTTTACTAAAAAGATAAAACTTTCTATTCCTCTGGTTTCTGCGCCGATGGATACGGTTACCGAAAGTAAACTCGCGATCGCTTTGGCAAAATTAGGCGGAATCGGGATTATTCACAGAAATTTATCGATTAAAGATCAGATAAGCGAAGTATTAAAGGTTAAATCCGTCAGAGCCGGATCAGAACAAAGGTTATTGGTCGGAGCGGCGGTTGGGGCGAGTACCGGTTTTGAAGAACGGGTAAAAGCGCTTGTAAAAGCAGGAGTTGATGCAATAGTTGTTGATTCGGCACACGGTTATTCAAAAAGCGTAATAAACGCCGTGAGTTTTATAAAAGAAACTTATCCTAAAATAGAAATTATCGGGGGAAATGTTGCAACGTTCGATGGAGCAAGAGCGTTAATCGCGGCAGGGGCAGATGCATTAAGAGTTGGGATGGGACCGGGGTCGATATGTACGACAAGAATCGTTTCCGGAATGGGAGTTCCGCAAATAACCGCTTTAAAAGAAACTTGTAAAGCCGCAAAAAAAACCGGAGTACCAATTATCGCAGACGGGGGAATAAAAAATTCAGGAGACATGGTAAAAGCTTTGGCGGTCGGCGCGTCGACCGTTATGATGGGTTCATTTTTTGCTTCTTGCGTCGAATCTCCAGGGAAAACAATGTCTCTCGCTAAAGATCAGGTTCCGCGCCGTTTTCAAAGCATTCTTAATCACAAAGCGAAAAAGTATCTGTTTAAACAATATAGAGGAATGGGGTCTCTCGAAGCGATGGAAAAAGGCGCGAAAATAAAATCAGAAGATGAATTTCACGGAAAAAATTATAAGGACAGAATTTTAGTCGCAGAAGGAGTTGAGGGGTTAATTCCGGTGAAGGGAACAGTTCGGGAATTAGCAGAACAAGCGTTGGGCGGAATAAAATCGGGCATGTATTATGTGGGAGTAAAAAATATTGGAGAACTTTGGCAAAAAGCAAAATTTATTCAGATTACTCAAGCATCTTTGACCGAAAGCCACCCGCACGATATTTTAATAACAGATTCCGGAAAAAATTACACATCGTAAACAATGATTTTTATTGCTGATTTTGGTTCACAGACAACCCATCTAATCGCAAGGAGAATTAGAGAATTTGGAGCTCAAACAAAAATTATCCGCCCGAAAAATCTGATTAAAGAGATCGATAAATCCAAACCGGACGGAATTATTTTCTCGGGCGGACCGGCCTCGGTTTATGAAAAAAATGCGCCGGAAATAGATCCAAAAATTTTCTCGTTCAATATTCCGATACTCGGTATCTGCTACGGATTTCAACTTATATCAAAACTTTTAGGAGGTTCTGTTGTTCCCGGTAAAAAGGAATATGGACCGGCGACATTAGGAATTTCAAATTTCTCGCCTCGCGGCGAAGCGGACAAATTTCAAATTTCAAATGGGTTGCAGAAAACATTTGTAGTTTGGATGAGCCATGGAGACGAGGTCATAAAAATTCCGAGAGGGTTTGAAATTATCGGTTCGACAGAAACTGTCCCTTTTGCGTTTGTGGCCGATGAGAAAAAGAAAATTTTCGGCCTCCAATTTCATCCAGAAGTTGAACACACGGAATTTGGCATTCAAATATTAAAGAATTTCTTAGAGGAATGCCAAAAAATCAAAACTCAAAAATCAAAAATCAAAATTACAACTCAAAGCTCAAAATATGTTGTAAATATAATAAAGATAGAGAAGAAAATTAAAAAAATAGTGGGGGAATCATATGTTATTGGCGCGGTTTCGGGAGGAGTGGATTCAACAGTCGCGGGAATTTTAACAGCAGAAACAATCGGTAATCATTTTATCCCAATTTATGTAGACAACGGATTAATGAGAGACTCTACAAGAGAACATGTTGAAAAAATTTTTAAAGGCCACAAAGTAAAACCGATCGCGATCGATGTAAAAAAAGAAATGTTAAAAAGATTAAAAGGGGTTGTAGATCCCGAAAAAAAACGGAAAATTATCGGAAATTTTTATATCGAAATTTTCGAAAAAGAAATGCAAAAACTTATTAAATCCGGCAAGAATGTAAAATTTTTATTGCAGGGAACGATTTACTCGGACGTAATCGAGAGTAAGGGGACAAAACACGCTTCAAAAATAAAAAGCCATCATAACGTCGGGGGACTTCCTAAAAATATGAAATTAAAATTATTAGAGCCGTTGCGGCATTTTTATAAAGATGAAGTGCGGTTAATTGGAAAAAACTTGGGATTGCCGGATGAATTTGTTTATAAACAGCCGTTTCCCGGACCGGGTTTTGCGATCCGTATCCGCGGGGAAGTAACAAGAGAAAGACTAGAAAAAGAGAGACTCGTAGACAATATTGTTTTGGAAGAATTCGAAGAGAGCGGAATTTTAAAAAATGTTTTTTTATCTTTTCCGGTTCTAACCGGCGCATTTTCGACCGCCGTAAAAGGGGATGGTAGATTTTTTGGAGAAGTGGTCGCGCTCCGAGTCGTCGAATCAAAAGACGTTATGACATCTAAATGGTCGCGCGTTCCGTATGATATTTTGCAAAAAATTTCATCGAGAATCGTAAACGAAATTCCGGGGATCTCTCGGGTTGTTTATGACATTACGACAAAACCTCCGGCGACGATGGAATGGGAATAAAAATGCCTGTTGCAAAAGTAAAAATAAAACTTTATATTACAAACAATGAGCGCGTTAAAAAAAACAGATCCTCAAATTTTTGAATTAATTAAACAGGAAGAAAAAAGACAGAAGGAAGTCTTAGAAATGATTCCGTCGGAAAATTACGCCTCAAAATCTGTACTCGAAGCACTGGGTACAGTTCTTAATAACAAATATTCAGAAGGCTACCCAAAAAAACGTTATTATCAAGGCAATAATGTTGTTGATCAGGTCGAAACCCTCGCTCAAGAACGCGCCAAAAAGCTTTTTAACGTGCCGTACGCAAATGTTCAGCCGCACTCGGGTTCTCCTGCAAATCTCGCCGTTTATGTAGCTCTTCTTGAACCTCTTAAAGGGAAAATCATGGGATTATCTCTTGCTTTTGGTGGTCATCTAACTCATGGTCAGCCCGTCTCTGTAACCGGAAAGTTTTTTAAATCGGTACAATATACGTTGGGAAAAGACGGATATCTCGATTTTGATGCAATAGAAAAACAGGCGATAAAAGAAAAGCCGAATATTATTGTCTGCGGTTTTACAGCGTATCCACGCATAATTGATTTCCAAAAATTTGCACAAATTGCGGATAAAATAGACGCGTATCTAATGGCGGATATTTCGCATATCGCGGGACTTGTAGTTGCTGGTGTTCATCCCTCTCCTGTTCCATACGTTCACATAGTAACGACAACTACTCACAAAACTCTACGCGGGCCAAGGGGAGCGATGATAATGATAACGAAAAAAGGTCTCAAAAAGAATCCCGATTTGCCAAAGCTTATCGATTCAGCGATTATTCCGGGTATTCAGGGAGGACCGCACGACAATCAAACGGCTGCCATCGCGGTCGCCCTTAAAGAAGCTTCAGGTGCACCATTTAAAAAGTATGGTTTGCAGATTGTAAAAAATAATAAAGTGCTTGCAAGAGAATTATTAAAGAATGGTTTTAATTTAGTAAGCGGAGGGTCGGATAATCACCTAATCCTTATCGATCTAAGAAATAAGGGTATAAATGGGAGTGTAGCCGCGCTAGCATTAGAAGCCGCAGGTATAGTTTTGAACAAAAACGGTGTTCCCTACGAAACTATGCCTCCTTTTTATCCGTCCGGCATTCGGCTAGGCACCCCCGCCATTACTACTCGGGGAATGAAAGAAACAGAAATGGTTAAAATAGCTGAATGGATAAACGATGTGGTTGATGAGGCGAAAAAATATCAGCTCCCGAGTAAAAAGGAAGATCGCAGCGAATTTTGGAAAAAATTCAAAAAAGAAATATTCGAAAATAAAAGATTATTAGAAATTTCAAAGGATGTAGAGAAACTATCTATCAAATATCCTATTTTTAGTTTATAATTAATTACTTTCCCAAAAATAATAACAGATGAAAATCTTGTTTGTTTATCCTAAATATCCCGAAACTTTTTGGAGCTTTAAATACGCGATTAAGTTTATTAATAAAAAAGCCGCATATCCGCCGCTTGGTCTTATGACCGTTGCCTCGATGTTACCTAAAAAGTGGACGAAAAGACTCGTCGATTTGAACGTCAGCGAACTTAAAGATGAAGAAATAAAATGGGCAGACTATGTGTTTATAGGAGCAATGGTTGTTCAAAAAGAATCGGCAAAAGAGGTAATAAAGCGTTGTAAATCTTTCGGTAAAAAAATCGTTGCGGGCGGGCCCCTTTTTACGATGGAACCGGAAAAATTCAAGGAAGTTGATTACCTGGTTTTAAATGAAGGAGAAGTCACGATCCCGAGATTTTTAGACGATTTTAAGAAAAGAAAATTAAAACATATTTATGTCACAAATAAAAAACCTGGTCTTTTATCAACACCTTCACCGACATGGAATCTTATAGACAAAAAACACTACGCGACGATGAGCATTCAATTTTCACGGGGATGTCCTTATAACTGTGAATTTTGTAACATAACATCGCTTTTTGGCAGGGTTCCGCGTCTTAAAGACGGAAATCAGTTTTTAAAAGAACTCGATTCACTTTACGAATATGGTTGGAGGGGTTCGGTTTTTATCGTCGACGATAACTTTATCGGCAATAAAATTAAACTGAAATCCGAAGTTTTGCCAGCGATTATAAAATGGATGGAAGAATATAAGTATCCTTTCAGTTTTATAACAGAAGCTTCGGTCAATATGTCAGACGATGACGAATTAATGAATCTTATGAGTAAGGCAAACTTTACTTCAGTCTTTTTGGGAATCGAGACTCCGAGTGAGGCAAGCCTTAAAAATTGTAATAAATATAATAATGTCAACAGGGATTTGATAAGCTGTGTCAAAAAAATTCAAAATCACGGAATCGAAGTGACTTCGGGATTTATCGTCGGATTCGATAAAGATACGGCCTCTATCTTTCAGCGCCAGATAGATTTTATCAAAAAAAGCGGGATCGCGATCGCGATGGTCGGAATTTTAACCGCACCTCAGGGTACGAATCTCTATAAAAGACTAGAAAAAGAAGGAAGACTTATCAAAGAAAAATATTTTTCAGGGAACAACACCGATTATTCGACAAACTTTGTAACGAAAATGGATATTAATAAGCTAGTAGAAGGATATAAAAGGATCGTAACCACGATTTATTCTCCCGATATTTATTACCAGCGCGTTATGAAATTTTTCCAGGAACTCAAGCGCCCAAAAATAAAAAGAAGTTATGGATTAGATTTTCAACATATTTTGGCGCTTTTTAGGTCGATGTTTTATTTAGGATTAAAAGAGAAGGGAAGAAGGGCGTATTGGAAATTTTTCTTTAAGGTTCTATTCAAACATCCCCGTTATTTTCCCGACGCGATTACTTACGCGATTTACGGCTTCCACTTCCGCAAAGTTTTTAATACTCAAAGAAATTAATTTATTGTATAGGTAGTAACTGCTTGGTCGACCGGTATAGATATTTTTCTGTCGATCGAAGTTATTGTCGCGTGTGACGTTGTGATACTTCCTTTGCCTAGAGATTTTGCGATAAAGGTAATTTTTGCCAGACGTAGTTTGCCTTTTATTTCGTCTTGTATGTTTGTACTGACTTTAGTTCATTATTTACTGCCCTTTGTCTTATATCGAAATATTGGGTTGTATCGCCGGCGTTACGATTATAACTAATAAAAAATGATAATCGCAAACTTAGTGAATTTATCTAATGACGAAAAAAAGACAAGAGCTTTTTTAGAATATTATGTTTTTCTTCGTTCGACGGGGTATGGTGAAAATTTATGATTTTTATCATGTTACTTACCTATAATATTTAATTTTATTCGCAAATTTTAGCGGTGATCGTATCGAGAAGTCCACTTACTTCGTCGGCGTTGTTTGCTTCGTAATAATTTTCGGGCTTTGAGGCAATACTTTTTAAAAGATTAGCAAGTTCCGGATTCTTTACTTGATTGGGGTCATAAATTCCAAGAGTATATATATTTACTCCGAGATTTTTAATCTGATCTGCTGGATTCGGGTTGAAAAGACGCGGATCTTGAGATGATGGGACGGGTTCTCCATCGGAAATAAGTATAAAATTAAATTTTCTGCCATTAAAACTCGGGTTTGCTACTGCTTCCTGCAATCTCCCGTAAGAGAAAACGAGCGCATCGTGTGTAGGAGTTTGCCCATCCGCGCTCAGCGAGTTAATTTTATCTGGAATCATGCCCTTAACATCTTTGTAGTAAGAAATAGGTACGTCATTTGTAATACTTAGACTATTAAACGATTGGACTCCGATAATAGAATTATCATTAAATTTAGAAATCAATGATAGAACTGCTTCTTTGAGTCTATTTATTTTTGTTTGTCCTGATGGGGTAAGATCTCCCATAGAACCCGTTCTATCGAGAAGCAAATCTACAGTAATTGTATTTAAACAATCTTTAAATTTTAGTGTTTTGAGTTGGAGAGCATCGGTGCTAGTTGATGATTGTTCATCGATCGCAACACTTTCTCCACTTTTAGGATTAAGACTATCTTTGGAAACTTTTGGGAAAATACCGTCGGCAAAAAAAACAGTAGAAATGAATAATATCACAAGTAAAAGTATTAGCATTAATCCGCCTCTGCCGGATTGATTTATTTTATGCATGAATTTATCGTAAATTTTTCGGCCAAGATTGTCAAATTGAGCGTCAGCTTGAGCCGCAGCGAAATCCCGCCTTTGGCGGGATAAATGTTGACACGAGTCTATCATAATGAAATACTTTATGGTATGAGTGTTTTAAAAACAAGGTTTTTAATACCCATATTAATACTTATTTTCGGACTAATAGTTTTGTTTGTTTTTTTTAACCCTTTTAAACAGCCGCAAGACAATTCTTTAAAAGAATGGGTGGCCTACAAATCGCAGAATTTTGAAGTTAAATATCCCCAAAGTTGGAAAACAGAAACCGATAAATATTCCGGCGGAGACAGCTTGATTATAAAACCAGCTTATTTATCAAATGGAAATAATTATCCGTCTCTCCTTATTGAATCTTTTTCAGATAGTTCCAGATTTAAGGAGAGTCAGGATATTTTTCAAAACCTAAATTTTACTAAAACAGATACCGTCGTTGATAATAATCCTGCGATCAAATTTACGGGTACGTTTCCTGTTAAAAATATCGACGGAAAATATTTTAATTCTCCCGTGCGGGAAACTTTATTTTTTGTGAAACATTTTGACTCAATGTACTTAATCCACTATCAGTACGAAGGGGATAGTTTTAACGAACAGAGTGAAAGTATCTTCTCTTCTATATTGTCTTCTCTTAAGTTTAATTAGCGGTCTATCGTGCCGCCCCATTCAACTTCTGTAAACCCTGTCCTTTTTGGGGGAGATTCAGGAAGCATAAGAGGAGTAATAGAAATAGGTTCATATAAAGGTTTAAAGTAAGCTATAAATTCGATTCTGGTGTCGGGTTTTGGCGAGATTTCAATTTTATCGATTCTCTCTTTCTCAACAGGATCTACTACAGAAAATAAAACGTAAGGGGACTCCAGTTTATTAAGCTTTTGCACCCAGAACGATAAGAATTCTTCCCGCTCTTTTTTTATTAATCCAAGTTTTGTTATTATTTCCTCTAATTTTATTCTCAGATTCTCTTTTGGAATTATTATCCCGTTTTGAGGAGGATTAATTTTGTCAATTTTTGATTCATAAAAAAGCTCTTCGTATTTTTTTCCTTTATAGATCAAGGTTCCATCGGGAAATGCTGTTACATTTTTCCATCCGTCTTTTGGATAAAGGGGGTCGCTTATGTAAATAGATCCTGGGATATCAAGACTTACATTTACGATTGTTGGCCTAGTCGGATAAAGGTAAATCACGGGTTTATAAAGGCAGAGAATTCGGCAATTAGGATCGTTAAGATGTAGTTGATATTCTGGATTTGGCTGAACATTTCCGCGTATGGAAATAACAGGAGGATATTGGCAGAATTTTACAGAGGAATCCGGATTTGGAGGACATGAGCTTCCTTCGCATTGGAGGTTTTGTGTATCTCTGGGATTGCATTCACAATCAGGACGTTTTGGAGTATCTTCAGGGCAGTACTCTCCTGGCACTGGCGTTGAGGTGGTAACTGGGTTTGACGTTGACGTTTGTGTTGGAAAAACTTTCAGATGTTCGGGAGACGGAACAGGAGAAGGAGGTGCAAAAGAAAGCGTGCCGAGTTGTAAAGTTTTATCTCCACTGGCTGTTTGTTTGTCTACTAAATTGACTGCCCCGCCGATTAAATTTTTAGAAGATATTTTTGGAGCGACGCCGCGGACTAACCAAGCGCTTGCAATAATTAGAATAACGATCAAAACTATTAATAATATTGATCCTTTTTCGGCATTTTTCATTTTTGCTTTAATTAATCGTATCTTTTAATACGTTTCTTTGTCAAATCATTCATTCGTTCGGGATTCACTTTTTCTTGTCATCGGACCATGGTTTAGTTAATATAAATCGTGCCTCAGAATTTGCTTCTCTTCTTTTTAAAATAAATCTACTCTATCATGCATTCCTTCGAAAAAGTGAATTCCTACTCCTTGTATATCTAAATTTATTTTGTTATAATACTGATATCACACACACTCTAATTTTTAATCCTCGAATTTAAAAATTCGAAGAAGAGTGGAGGAGATCCCGCCTTTGGCGGGACAAGAAAGGATTATGAAACAAGTTACGCTCGAAGAATTACTCGAGGCCGGATGTCATTTCGGACACGAGGTCACACGCCAAAACCCAAAAGCGCGCGAATTTATATTCGAAGCCCGCGATAATATCCACATCATAAACTTAGAAAAAACAAAAGAAGGTTTAGATGAGGCGGCCGCGTTTATTCGGGAATTGGCCGCGAAAAACGGATCTCTGATTGTCGTCGGGACAAAAAGACAGGCGCGTTCTATCGTTGAAAAAGAAGTAAAACGCGCCAAAGAATCGGTAAAAAAAGAGTCGGAGAATAATATTTATTACATAACAAACCGCTGGATCGGCGGAATTTTAACGAATTTTTCCGAGGTCACAAAAAATTTTAAAAAACTGAAAGACATAACGGCACTTCTTCAAAATCCGGAAGAAAAGGCAAAATACACAAAAAAAGAAATCGGGCTTTTCGATAAGGAAAGAGGGAAGCTTGAAAGCTTTTACGGCGGAGTAGCGGATCTTAAAAAAAATCCGGACGCTTTGTTCATTATAGATACTCATTTAGAGGATTTAGCGGTTAAAGAAGCTTTAAAAATGGGAGTAAAGACAGTTGGAATTGTCGACACAAATGCGGATCCGCTCGTTGTCGATTACCCGGTTCCGGCAAACGACGACGCGGTTGGCTCGATCGAACTTATCGTTTCGTATATAATAGATAATTGGATTGAAGGAAAAAAGGACTCGGAAAATAAGAAGCAAAAACCAGATGAGCTAGAACCGAAGAAGGAAATTCAGTCAAAAATTCAAAAAGAAGAAAAGCCTGTTAAAAAAGAAGTAAAATCCAAGCCTAAAAAGACTAAAAAATAAAATGAAAACCTCAGTCGAAGAAATCAAAAAATTACGTGAAGAAACACAAGCTTCGATCGCAGATTGCAGAAAAGCTCTCGAGGAATCAAAAGATTACAAAGGTGCGATCGCGTGGCTTCGAAAACACGGTATCGAAAAGGCCGAGAAAAAGGCCGAACGAAAAACCGGCGCGGGACTCGTCGGATCCTACATTCATCAAAACGGAAAAGTCGGGGTTTTAATCTCGATCCTTTGTGAAACCGATTTTGTTGCCAGGACAGACGAGTTTAAAAATCTTGCCCACGAAATCGCGATGCAGATCGCCGCGATGGAACCAAAAAATGTTGAAGCGCTTTTAAAGCAGGAATATATCAGAGACAATTCGAGAACGATTCATGATTTAATTAAGGAAATGATTTCAAAGTTTGGAGAGAATATCGTTATTAAAGAATTCTGCCGATTTGAAATTTAGGGCTTATGGCAGGAATAAAAGAACGTATAACAGGGATTTTTAAAAGAACTCCTCAAGAAGATCCGACGTCTCGAAAATTTGCATCCACGATGATGGCGTATGACGTATTACTTATTAAGGCTCAGGAACTTACATTGCAAGGGGAAAAGACTGTAGTTTTACGGGATAATTCTAACGGGGATACTCGATTTAATTTGTTATTGAAATCAAGTGAAATTATTGAAGACAAAAATAAGCCTTGGGGTAGAGCAAAACAGGTTTACGTAACTGTAACCACTAATGGTGAAGTTGCTGTTGAATATTCGATTGCGGGAGGGTATTTAGAAAAAGTAGAAGAAAAAGAAGGTGAAAAAAAATTAAACCTACTTCAAAAGATCCAGATCGGTTTAACTAATTCAGTTCCCATTTTCGATTTTGGGCACTATGTTGACGGAAGGGAATCTGTCAAGCAAAAAAGCGGCTTGCAAATGATATACGGTTCATAAAATGGTTAAGAAGATGAAGAAATGACCTATTAATAACTTATTATTGTTTCTTCTCATGTTAGAGTTTATAATTAAAAATAAATGGATCAAATAATTTCGGAAGCCAGACAAAAAATGCAGAAGGTCCTCGAGGTTTTAAAAAATGACCTCTCAACCGTTAGAACCGGCCGCGCGATGCCGTCTCTTGTAGAAAATATCGTTATAGGCGCTTACGGCGGGACTCAAAGACTTAAAGTAATGGAGCTCGCAACGATCGTCGCAACTGACCCTCAGACTTTAGTTATCAGTCCTTTCGACGGATCGATTATCGGAGAAATTAATAAAGGAATTATGGAAGCGAATGTCGGGTTAACGCCGGTTAACGACGGCCAAGTTATTCGGATCGCAATCCCGCCGTTATCGGAAGAAAGACGAAAAGAACTAATTCACTTAATGGGGCAAAAATTGGAAAACGGGAGAATAATGGTTAGACAGGGCCGGCACGAAGTTATGAGTGATATTAAAAAACAATATAACGACAAAACGATCGCAGAAGACGACATGTTACATTTAGAAAAGGAAATCCAAAAATTAACCGACGAAATGATCCTCGAAATAAAATCGATGGGAGAGAAAAAAGAGCAGGAGCTTCTTCAGATTTAATGGTATAATTAACTTCATGATTATCAATATAATCATTTTTTTGGTTCTTCTTTCGGTTCTTGTTTTAATCCACGAACTGGGTCATTTTTTAGTCGCGAAAAAACTAAAAATAAAAGTTGAAGAATTTGGATTCGGAATTCCTCCGAGAATTTTTGGAATTAAAAAAGGCGAGACAGTTTACTCGATTAACTGGCTTTTGATGGGTGGATTTGTAAAACTTTTCGGCGAAGACGAAGCGGGCGCGGGAAGCATAAAAATCAAAGATCAAAAATCAAAGATCAAAAATATAAAGGACAAGAAAAGGGCTTTTTTTGCAAGGCCGGTTTGGCAAAGGGCATCTGTCGTTTTAGCGGGGGTTATTATGAATACGCTTTTAGCAGCATTTTTATTTTATATTTTTCTTTTTGTCTCAAATTTTAAAACCGATTTGCCACTTCTTTCGGATCATAAATTTTTTTTGGTAAACCAATACAACCGGTCTGAAATTTTTATAAGCGAAGTTTCGAAAAACTCTCCGGCGGAAAAGGCGGGGATTACACAATATTCAAAAGTGATTTCGATAAATGGAGAAAAGGTAGATAACACCAAAAAATTCTTAGAAATAGTTAATCAAAATAAGGGGAAAGAAATTGTTCTGGAATGGCAGAATGAAAAAACAAAAAAAATTTCAAAAGTAATGATTGTCCCGCGTAAGGTCATTCCAAAGGGCGAAGGACCGATCGGGGTTAGCTTTTTTCCGGTTTCAACTGCGACCTTGTTTTACGAAACGCCAATGCAAAAAATATTTTCGGGAGTTGTTCATCCCATAAATTTATTGGCGTATAACTTTGATGTTATGGGGCAACTGATAAGTGCTTCGATAAAAGAAAAAACTGCAGGGCCGCTTAGCGAAAGTGTTTCGGGGCCGGTCGGAATTTATTCTCTCGTCGGGACGATAAATCAAATACCGGATTTTAAAGAAAAAATATTGCAGTTTTTGAATCTCGCCGGACTTCTTTCGATTTCACTCGCATTTTTTAATATCTTGCCGTTTCCGGCGTTGGACGGCGGAAGACTTCTTTTTATAGTAATAGAAGGGTTAACAGGCCGGAAAGTTCCGGTAAAATACGAAAGTTATGCGCACGCCGTAGGTATGGCAATTCTCCTCGCGCTTATCGCGCTTGTGACGATTAAGGATATCACAAAAATCTTCACCGGCGGAATATTTCCTAATCCTTAAAAAATGAAAAAAATTTTGCTTTGTCCACCTGACTTCTATGATATCGAATACGAGATTAATCCGTGGATGAATACCAACAATAAAGTTGATAAAGAAAGAGTGAGGGACGAATACGAGCAACTTAAAGAAGTCTATTTGAAACTTGGGGCAGAAGTTTTAGAAATACCTGCGGAGCCCGGACTTCCCGACATGGTTTACGCTGCAAACTTCGGATTTCCAAAGGGGAATACTTTTATTAAATCAAACTTCAGATTTTTACAAAGGAGACCAGAAGCTGACTTTGCGGCTAAATTTCTGGAGGCAAAAGGTTTTATGACTTACAGTTTGCCCCAAAATGTATTTTTTGAGGGACAGGGGGATCTTTTAAAAATAAACGGAAAATATTTTTTCGGATGGGGTAAAAGATCGAGTTTCTCGGCAAAAAAGTATCTTGCAGAAAAGCTCACCGGAGAGATTTTAGATTTTAAACTCAACGACCCGTATTTTTACCATTTAGACATGTCTTTAGGACCACTCGATAAAAACACTTTGGTTATTAACCCAAGATCATTTCTAAAAAAAGATCTCGAAAAACTCTATAAAAATTTCAAAAATATTATTGAAACAAGTATAGACGATAATAAAATGATGGCCTGTAATTTGGTGGTTGTTGGTCATACGGTTGTTATCGGTAAGGGAATAAGCGGACAATTAAAAAAAGATATTGAAAAGTACGGTTTTGAAGTTCGGGAAGTGCAAATGGACGAGTATCGAAAAGGCGGTGGAAGCGTTAAATGTAATACATTAGAATTTTTTTAGCGATATGAAAATAACGATTATCGGCAGTATGGCTTTTGCCGAAGAAATGGTCAAGATTAAAAAAGAACTCGAAAAATTGGGTCACAAAGTTCAAGTCCCACATGGCATAGAACCTCATTTAAAAGATAAATCTTTTGTTGATAATTTAAGCGGTAACTATGAATTCTGTATAAAGAATAATGTTATGAAAAAATGTTTCGATTTGGTAGCAGCGGCGGACGCGGTTTTAGTATTAAATCATAAGCGAAATGGAACTGAAGGATATATCGGAACTTCGGGATTAATGGAAATGGCGATTGCACATCATTTAAACAAGAAAATATTTCTTTTTAATAAACCGCCGCATTACGACCAAGTTCGATGGGCACATGAAGTCGCCATAATGCAGCCTAAAATAATAAACGGAGATTTGAGTTTAATTAGATAACAACCACGAATAATTAAATTCAGATAAAAATTATTAAAGTGACACAAATATCCGTAGTCTAGTCTACGAGACTACTTAGCTTCTATTAATTTTCCAAAAATTTTAATATTTTTTCTGTCTCTTCTAAGTTTTTTATTACGAGATCTGCTCCGGATTTTTCAAGCTCTTCTTTTGAATAAACTCCTGTTGCTACCCCTATAGATTCAATTCCTGCATCCTTTGCGCAAGTGATATCTTTTGGTGTATCGCCGACGATTACAAAATCATATTTTGAAAAATTCTTATTAAATTTTTTCTTTGCATTTTTTCTCGCGATTTCAACAAGACTGACCCGTTTAAACGCAGAATCACCAAAAGCGCCAAAGTCAAAATAGTCTTTAATTCCAGCGTTCTCGAGTTTTTTCCATGCGATACCTTCAATATTTCCGGTTAAAAGCCCTAATGGAATTTTATTTTTTTTAAGTTCAACAAGAGTTTTTTCGACTCCAAGAAGGGTAGAATATTCCTCTTCCTGAGCGTGTTCTAAAAGGTATTTAACCATTACTTTTATAGCTTGATCCATTTTGCTCTTTGCTACTTCTTTATTAATTCGGTTCAGTTTTAATACCTCAATAATTATTTGGGTGTCTATCATTCCGTGGGTTTTGATTTCTCTTTTTGAAACGTCAGTTCTATAAACTGTTTTAAAAGCAAAGTCAAAAGCCTCATTATGAATCTTATTTCCTTGTTTTAAAAGTGTCCCATCTAAATCAAAAAGTGGAATTTTCATGGTTTTAGATTTCTATAACCATTCCGTCTTTTGCGGCAACGGTATTTTTAAAAATTGTTTTCGCGAGTTTTGCCGCCTCGTCGCGCATTTTAAGTGTCGGATATAAATCTGCAGCAAAATGTGTTAAAGCTAATTTTTTAACACCCGCGTCTTTTGCCAGTTTTGCGACCTGGTCCGGCGTCACATGTCCCCACTTAGTCGGTGGATGACCCGGTTGGTAAGTGCATTCGTGAATTAATAAATCAGTATTTTCCGAAAGCTTCAGATCGTTTTCGCAAATCCCTGTGTCTGTTGAATAAGTTATTGTTTTTCCGTCCAACTCAAATTTATATCCAAAACTCTCGTCCGTATGAAAAAGTTTTTTACAGACAAAATTAAATGGGATTTTGTTTTTTCCATCCGAAACATCATGAATGTCTACTCTATACGCAAATTTTTTAAAACTTTTAGTATACGGAGAATCTTTAAAAACTTCGAGTGCCTTTCTCTTTCCGGACGGAATATAAATATCGAGTCCTTGCTTAAAATTAAATTTATCTAATACGTGGAGACCGGAGATATGGTCGATGTGAACATGGCTTAGAAAAAGATAAATCGGTTTATCATTTTTTATATACTTATCGAGTTTATAAATACCATTTCCGGCGTCTAAGACAATATAATAATCTTTACTGTCGATAATCGTACAAAGAGTAAAACCGGTTTCGCTGTCGTACCAGCCATTTGTTCCCAGAAAAATTATTTTCACTTTTTAATTATAACAAAACTTCCGATAAGCATCTTGTTTTCCTAATTTATCTTACGAGCTGTTGCTGTCTTTTTTCGATCCAAATATAGGGTTCTTTAGGATGTGCTCTTAAAGATGTTTTCCCGTAATTATGTTTTAACGTATGTGCTTTTATAGAAATACATCTAATTTCTTTTTTGGAAAACCCTTGCTTTTCAAGCTCTTGTCTTACGAGTGGTTTTCCTCTCAATAAATCATTTACATAGCCTACGAAAAGCGTAAACATTTTTCCTTTTGAATCCATAAGACGTTGATCGTTTTCCATGATCGGTCGCGCCCAAGCTATAATAGCTTCTGGATTAATAACACCTTCCGTTTTTGGCGGGGTTATTACTGGTCGGTCGTCAAATCTCAATTTTTCAGTCATATGGGGGTTTTTATCATAAAACAGGCCTAGAGTCAAGAAATAGAAGTGTGGTATACTAATGTAAATTCATGAAGTATTCGGAATTATTCGGGAAAGCGACAAAATCGGAATTAAAAGAGGATTTATCGGCCAACGCAAAATATCTTATAAAAGGCGGATTTGTCGACCAGTTAATGTCGGGTTCATACACATTATTGCCGCTCGGATTTCGGGTCGTTAAAAAAATCGAGCAGATAATTCGGGAAGAAATGAATAAAACCGGGGCGCAAGAATTATTAATGCCCCTTCTTCATCCAAAAGATGTTTGGAACGAGACCGGCCGGTGGGATTCTGCGAAAGAGGTAATGTATCAATTTAAAAAAGATGACAAAGAATTCGCTCTTTCTTTTACCCATGAAGAAATAGTTTTAGATTTAATAAGAAAACACGCATTTGCTTACAAAGATTTTCCGATTAAGATTTACCATTTTTCGACCAAATTCCGAAACGAATTGCGCGCCAAATCAGGATTACTTCGGGGCAGGGAGTTTTTGATGAAAGATCTATATAGTCTTCACATTTCAGAAAAAGACTTAGATAAATATTACTGGGAAATCGCGGATTCTTATATCAAAATCTTTAAAAAGCTCGGTTTAGATGCAAAAATCACAGAAGCGGCGGGCGGTGTTTTTACAGACGAACACACCCATGAATTTCAGGTTTTGTGCGACAGCGGTGAAGACATAGTTTTTTATTGTGAAAAATGCGATTTTTGTCAAAACAAAGAAATAGCTACGGTTCAAGATAACGATAATTGTCCCAAGTGCCCTTCGACAAGCTCAGGGCAAGTAGGAAAAATAAAATCGGGAAATTCGATCGAGGTCGGAAATATTTTTAAATTCGGAACATTTTATAGTAAAAAAATGAACGTCTACTTTATGGACGAAAAAGGAGAAAAACAATTGCCGTATTTTGCGAGCTACGGAATCGGGCTAACACGGCTTATGGGAATTTTGGCTGAAATGTTCCACGACGGTAAGGGGATAATTTGGCCCAAAGTTGTAGCCCCTTTCCGAGTCCATTTAATCAGCATCGGAAAAAATGCGGATGAGTTATACGAAAAACTCAAAAAAGACGAAGTGGAAGTTTTATACGATGATCGGGATGTGAGTCCGGGCGAAAAATTTGCGGATGCAGACTTAATCGGAATTCCGGTTCGTCTTGTTGTTTCGGAAAAGACCCTTCGACAAAGCTCAGGGCAGGCAGGAGAACAGATTGAGTATAAAGAAAGAATAAGCGAAGAAAAAATATTATTAAACTACGAACAAATACTCAATAAAATCAAAAAAAATTAAAATCTATAGGGGTAAAAAGGGGATCGAAATTCCGAAAAACTTCACCCAAAAAAGCGCGTACACGGCAAAGAAAACCAAAAGCCCGAATATTATAAGAACTGGTGAAAATCCTCCTGATTTTGCTTTCCCTGGTTTTGCGACAAAAGAACTGGATGGAGAATTGACCATCGTTGTTTGTGGTTGGGAAGAAGCACTAACAGTTTGGGGCCTTGGCGATGTTGTCGGTGTAAAAACCTGTGGGGCAGCGGGTTCGGAAATAGGTGATTGGGGGGTTGACATCGAAGGTTGGGAAGCCGGACTAGAGGGAGAAATGTTTGTCCCCATAACCCTGTCGTATGCTTCTTTTAATTTTGGATCAAGCTGAGAAGGATTTTTCGGATCCATACAAATATAGTGTGATATTCCAGATAATTTGTCAAGTAGTTTAAAAATAATGTATACTTTAGTTCATGAAAATAATAGCGACACACACGTCCCCGGATTTAGACGCGATTTGCTCTGTTTGGCTTATTAAAAAATTTCTTCCGATGTGGGATACGGCGCAGGTTAAATACGTTCAAGCGGGGGAAAAACTCAAAAACACAAATTCAAATGAACCGATCGAAAAAATCGGGGCAGACGAAATTATTCACGTTGACACGGGTTTGGGAATACTTGATCATCACCAGATTAAAGATCAAAATATATGCGCAGCAAGTCTTGTTTGGGAATTTATAAAAACGCAAAGCCCTGAATTTATCGGAGAAATTTCGGAAAGAATTAAAGACAAGATTGTTGCTATCGACCGGGTTATAAAGATTGTTATCGAAATCGACCATTTTAGAGAGGTATTCTGGAAAGACGCAGTCGCGGATTACCAGGAATTTACATTCTCGGAGATTTTAGAAGGGTTAAAACTCGCAAAACCCGATCAGGACGAATATTATCTCGATTTTGGGATAAAGGCATTGGACGCAATCCTTTCTAATTTTGAAAACAGGATTTGGGCCGAAAAAGAGATTGCAAGAGGGAAAGAATTCGAAACGAGTTTTGGAAAGGCGATCGGTTTTGAAACGCTAAATGACTCTGTAATAAAACTCGCGCAAAGAATGGGCTACGTTTTGGTTATTAGAAAAGATTCGAGAAAAGGGTATGTCAGGATAAAAGCCATGCCTTCGAAAGAAGCACACGAAAAAGGGATCGATTTAACACTAGCATACGAAAAATTAAAAAAAATGGATCCGGAAGCAACATGGTATTTACACGTCTCCGGAAAAATGTTGTTAAATGGAACAACCAAAAACCCGAATATGAAGCCGACAAAATTGGGCTTGGATGATATAATAGAGGTGCTAAAAGAATTATAAATTTATAATTTTAAATTAAAAATTAAAAATTATGGGGGGTTGTCTTTTTTGTAAATTTGCAAAACACGAAATTCCAAAAGAATTTATATACGAAGATAACGATGTAATGGTTTTCAAAGACATTCATCCTGTCAGGCCGGTTCATCTTTTGATCGTCCCGAAAGAACATATAGGCGATTTTTTACTTTTAAAAAATGAAGTTTTGTGGGTGAAGCTATCTAAAATTATTCAAAAAATAATAAAAGATCAAAAATTAGAAAAAAAGGGATATAGGCTGGGGATAAACGGAGGAGGCGCACAGATAATAGAGCATTTACATATTCATCTAATGGCTCCTGTCGGGAAAACCGCAAAATTATAGGATTAATAGTTTCGCTTTCAATAAATCGAGTTTTGTACTATAATTGTATCGACAAAATAGTGAAAATCCGCCTAAGCTTACTGTTCGGCTTTTTGGAACTATTCGTTCACGCCTCACAGAGCGCTTTATGGCGGATGTAAGAAAATCTAATCCCGATGGGACATCGGGAAACATTTTCTAAAAGGAGGTGTTTTTTATGGTAGTAGTTAAAAAAATGCCAGGAGATAGTGATGATGCTTTAATCCGCAAGTTTTCGCGGAAAGTTATGGCAGAGGGAATTATACAAGAGGCAAAAAACAGACAATTTTACTTAAAGCCTTCCCTCGCGCGCAAAATGAAACAGGAAGAAAAGCGAAGAGCAAGAATCCTTGCTGGCAAGATGATCTAATATGGACAACATCAAAGTCTCGATATTTGTCGAAAGCAGATATAAAGTTAGTCGAAAAAGAATAACACGTTCCGTCAAAAAACTGCTCAAAGAAAACAATGTTTTAGGTCCTGCCGAAGTATCGGTTGCGATCGTCGGAGATCGCAAGATGAAATCGCTTAACAAGAAATATAAAGGTAAGGACAAAACGACTAATGTGTTATCTTTTTGTCTAAGCGAAGGCGAATCATCGACGATGCCGACGGATGTTTTATGGCTCGGCGATGTTGTCGTGTCTTACCCGGAAGTTATAAAAGAGGCGTCTAAAGAGGAAAAGATGGTTGACGATAAAATTGAGGAACTCGTAAATCACGGAGTATTACACCTTCTCGGGATTCATCACGAAGAATAATTTATGGTTTTTTACAGAACTTATCGGCCGCAAACTATCGAAGAACTTGATAGTGAAGAAATTAGAAAAACATTATTTTCCGTTTTATCCGGCAAAGATAATCCGCACGCCTTTCTTTTCAGCGGACCGCGGGGTCTTGGAAAAACATCGACCGCAAGAATCGTCGCGAAGGTTTTAAACTGCGAAAAAAAATCAAAAACATCGATCGAGCCGTGTAATAAATGTGATCAGTGTGTTTCGATAACAAACGGAACAAATTTGGATGTTTTGGAAATCGACGGTGCCTCAAACCGTGGGATCGACGAGATACGAGATTTAAGAGAAAAAATAAGACTCCTTCCGGTTTCTGCTAAGAAAAAAGTTTATATTATTGATGAAGTTCATATGTTAACGACAGAAGCGTTTAACGCGCTTTTAAAAACATTAGAAGAACCGCCTCCGCACGCTGTTTTTATTTTATGCACGACGGAACTTCATAAAGTTCCGGCAACGATTCTTTCGCGTTGTTTTCACGTAAATTTTAAAAGTGCTACGACAGACGAACTTAAACGTTCGTTTAAACGGATCGCGCAAAGAGAAAAAATAAAAGTAAAAGATGAAGTTTTGGAAAAAATTGCATATTTTGCCGAAGGAAGTTTTAGAGACGGCGTAAAAGTATTGGAAGAACTTACGCTTTCTGCAAAGGGAGAAATTACAATAGAACTTCTGGAAAAAAGATACCAGGTCACAAGCGTCAGACAGCAGGCCTTGGAGATGCTCGAATTGTTAGCGAAAAAAGATATTAAAAAATCTTTAGAATTGATTCAAAAACTGCCGGAACAAGGGACAAATGCAAAGTATTTTATAGAACAAATCGTTTCAAAACTTCATAGTCTGCTTTTGACAAAAGTGGGAATCGAGAATAATTCAGTCCGGCTGTCGCCGGATCAGAATTCAGAATTAAGCGTTGAAGAGATTAAAAAATTGGTGGAATTGTTTACGCGGGCTTATGGAGAATTAAAATACGCGGTTTTGCCTCAATTACCACTTGAGCTTGTGGTAATCGAATGGTGTGTTCAATCAAAAAATGACGATGAAGTCGCCCAAAAGGATTCTAGTCGCTTGCCACAGGTTGGCTCTGATGTCGCAGGGAGAATTGTGCTGAGGTCGCCTTCTCAGTTCAGCGAGTCTTCGAACGCAAGCGTCCCTGCGGTCGCCTCAGGCGACCTCGGGATACGCTCCGATGTTCATCGGAGTCTAGCGAAGACATCGCTTCATGAAAATGCTCCCCGCACAATTAAAAGTGGGCAAACTACGTCTTCTAAGCATGATAATATTTGGCAAGAGTTGATCGAAAAAATAAAACCCCACAATCATTCGGTCGCCGGAGTTTTGAGAGGGTGTATTCTCAAAGATTTTGACGGGAAAAGATTTACGATCGAAGCTAAATTTAAATTTCATAAAGAGCGATTGGAAAATAGAAAAGTAACCGAACTTATCGAAAAGATTATTAAAGAAATAACTGGAAAAGATGTTTCGGTTAATGTATCATTAAGAAAAGTATAAGGCCCGCCTAAGCTTGCTGTTCGGCTTTTTTGGAACTATTCGTTCACGCCTCACAGAGCGCTTTAGCGGCGGATGTAATAAATTCTAATCCTGACTTCGTCGGAAAAGAATTTCTAACAGGGGGTGATATTCTATGTTTAATCCTTTTAAACAAATTGGAGATATTAAAAAAATGCGGGATCAGGCGATGGAAATTCAAAGAGAATTAGCCGCCGAAAAAATCAACATTTCTAAAAATGGAGTGAATATCACAATAACCGGTGATCAAAAAATCGAAAGCATTCAAACAAATGGAAAATCGGACAATGATGTAAAAGAAGCGGTTAATGAAGCGATCAAAAAATCCCAGGAAGCATCAGCCAAAAAATTACAACAAATGGGAGGCTTGGGAGGTCTTTTGGGATAAGATATGAAGATTTTTAGCGGGAGTTCGAATAAACCTTTAGCCGAAAAAATCGCTTTGGCGCTAAATCTACGGCTTTCTACTGTAGATATTCATATTTTTCCCGACAAAGAGAGAAGAATAAGAATTCTAGAAAAAGTCGTGAATGAGGATACTGTAGTAGTTCAATCAACTTCCACGCCCGCAGACCAAAACTACATGGAATTGTTTTTCATAATAGATGCGTTAAAAAGGTCGGGCGCAAAATCGGTTACCGCGGTTGTTCCGTATCTTGGTTATCAAAGACAGGATCATGTTTTCCGTGACGGCGAGGCAGTTTCGATCGATGTAATCATCAAAAACATCGAATCGCTCGGTGTCGACAGAATAATTGTTTTTGATGTCCATTCGATTAAAACTCCGGAGCTTTTTAAAATCCCGGTTTTCCATTTATCCGCACTTTCTGTTTTCGGCGATTTTATAAAAAAATATTACAGCGACAGTGTCTTAGTTTCTCCGGATGCGGGTGGAGTACGACGGGTTAAGATTTTATCAGATATGATAAACATGCCGTTTGCCGTTATCACAAAAGACAGGGATTTAGAAACAGGGGAAGTTACTGCCGAAAAAATCGAAGGCCTGCCGAAAAATAAAAAAGTTAAAAGAGCGATAATCGTTGACGACATGATTTCGTCGGGAAAAACAATAATTGTTGCGGCGGAAATGCTTCGAAAAAATGGAGTTGATGAAGTTTTTGTTTTTGTTACTCATGCGATTTTTTCGGAAAGTGCGCCAAAGTTGCTCCAAAAATCGGTCGTTGAAAAAGTTATTGTAACGGATGCGGTTTATATCCCGAAAGAAAAATATTTCCCAAAACTCAAAGTTTTATCGATCGCAAAAACGATCGCAGACCAGATTAAAAAATTTTAACCCCTGATTTATGAGAATTCCGAAAGCGATACAAAACCTTATAGAATCGTTTGAGCGCCTGCCGGGCGTCGGGCCAAAGACCGCGCAAAGACTTACTTTTTATCTTTTACACGTGCCGCAGTTTGAGCTCGATAAATTTGCCCAGGCGCTCACAAGTCTTAAAAAAGATACGGTGCTTTGTTCCACCTGTTTTACTATTGGGGAAGAAAACCCGTGTGATATTTGTGCAAACGAGAAACGCGATCATTCGATTGTTTGCGTTGTGGAACAGCCCTTAGATGTTTTGGCTTTGGAAAAAAACGGAAAATATAACGGTGTTTATCACGTTTTGCACGGTAAGATCGATCCTTTAAATAATATCGGACCGGATGAAATTTATCTTCGGCAACTATTTGACCGCGTTAAAAATTCAAAAATCTCAGAAATTATAATTGCGACTAATCCGACGATGGAGGGAGAAGCAACAGCGATGTACATCAATAAACAACTCAAATCTCAACCCTTCGACTCCGCTCAGGGCAAGAACTCAAAGTGCAAAGTTACAAGGATTGGAAGGGGGTTACCGGTTGGGTCTGACATAGAGTACGCAGATGAAGTAACCTTGCAGCGCGCGATGGAAGGAAGAAGTGAATATTAAAAATGCCAGCACAGAAGGAATTAATTTTAGATATTGAGACATTTTTTAAAAGGGAGATAATGTTCCTTAATACTTTCTATTCTCCTTTTAAACCAAAAGACCTGACGAGGCCGATATTTTCTGATGGTCTCGACAAAGAGGGTTGGTCTAAAGCGGTTAAAAAATTTATGGAGATTTCAGGAATTGGTCTGGTCGAGATTTCTGCTTATGGATGGGCTAATACTTCTCCTGGAATGAAAGAACTGGATGTTAGAATACCTCACCCGACTAGAAGAGATTTAATCTGTAAAGCCAGAATCGGAGAGAGCGAATTTATCGCAGCTAATGATTGGCAAAATCCCCCAGTGGACAAAGATGTGTCTTATACGGATTTTAAAAAAGATGGACAGGGTATGTTAGGGTTAAGCGATATGGATTTATTATTAATGGAAATTGGATTTTTTGAACCGGTTCGAGCGGCAGCTGATAACGATAATAAGTAGAGTATTGTTTAACACTTAAATAATATATATCATTAAAGTATGACGCAGGTTTCGAAGTATCCCATCCATAAAGATGTTGAAAAAAGAATCGATGAGATTTTTAAGAAATCAATTTCGTATTTAAAAACCTCAGAAGATATCGAAGATTTTTTGCATGATTTTCTATCTCCTGTCGAAAAAATTATGTTAGGGAAAAGACTTTCTATCGCTGTTCTTTTGAGTAAAGGATATAACTACGGGCAGATCGGGCGAATTCTAAGAGTTACCCCGCCGACAATCGCCTCTGTTAGTATTGCTTTAAAATATTCGGGAAAAGGGTACAAGAAAATTGTTGATAGAATATCAAACGCTGATAGGAGAGAGCAGTTTTGGCAGAAAATAGATGATATCTTAATTAATATTCCTGCTTCTAAGGGAAGCGATTGGTCTTACCAACGAAGAAAATACGAGGAAGAGAAAAGAAAGAAAAGGAAAATATTCTAATCACTTTAATGATATATATCATTAAAGTGGAGCGGGAGGATGTTTAAATTTAGATGTTTGTTCCAAAGGTTCAATCGCTAGAGTCATTATCAATAGTTCAATGGCTTGAATTGTTTCAGTCGCTTCAATTTTTGCGTACATGATCAATAAAGAACAAGTTATTAAACAATTAAAAACAGTTATCGATCCGGAAATCAATATTAATATTGTGGATTTGGGGTTGATTTACGACGTTAGGATCGATCAGAATTCAAAATTCGTCGAGATCGACATGACCTTAACAACTCAGGGTTGTCCGCTAAAGTATGAGTTTGTTGATTTAATCGAAACCGCGGTTAAGAAGATAAAAGATGTAAATAATGTTAAAATAAATTTTGTGTGGGAGCCGGCGTGGACGCCGGAGAGAATATCAGATAAGATAAGAAAGAAATTCGGACTTTAAAAATGTTTTTTTGCTGAGGTCGATAACTAAAATTTTCTTGTTCCGCCCCACTTCGTGCTTCGCACTTCGAGGGGTAAACAGTTTGGATGCTTGCCCTTTCGTAGCTTTAGCGAAGAAGGGCGAACAGCGAAAATTTTGTTATCTCCCCGCAAAAAAAACAATCTTGAAATAATATGATTAATAAAGGCGGGATTTTGGGAGATATAGCAGGAGAAATTTTGGAGCAGGGTGGGGCAATTACAAAACAGACTGCTCAGCAGATCGCGGGAAATGCGCCGGCGATGGTAAAAACCGCGGGATCGCAAATTGCCAGCGGCAGTAGTGACCAGTCAGCCCAAAAGCCGGACGAAATAAATTCAGCGCAACAAAAAAGCGATCAAGCAAAACAAACTCAGGATATCGTAAAAAGCTTTTACGGAGTCGGTGATAAAAACGTAAACGCAAACCAAAACAATTCACAGCAAAATCAGATACAAAAAATCGCAGAAAAACATCCGGAAAAAACTCCGGAAGAAATTCAGAAAATGCAAAAGCTTCGAGCGGAATTGCACCAAACAACATATTACCAACCGTTAACAAATCCGCCAAAACCGCCGGAAGAAAGGCAGGGAGAGAAAATTCAAAAAGAGGAGGAGGAAAAGAAAAAAATGGAAGAGCTTCAAATAAAAGAAGAAAAAAAGAAAGAACCGATCGCGGTTCAAAGGGCGCAAAATAAGACAGAAGCTTTTAGGGGTGCATCCGGATAAAAGAAGCCTGTCACACAGATTTATTACACTTTCTTTATGGGTAACTTAATCCATTTCTTAAACGGAAAATTTGTAACAGAAGATGAATTACTTATTTCTCCGAGAGATTTGGGATTTGTAAGAGGTTATGCAGTAGCAGACTTTTTAGTTACTTATAATCATAAACCTTTTAAACTTCCTGAGCATATCGACAGACTTTTTAAATCAGCAGAAATAATTGGGCTTAAAATTCCTTGGAGTAAAACACAAATTGCTGGATGGGTACAAGAGACACTGGACAAAAACGATAAAGATTCTGAGAAAACAATAAAAATTGTGTTATCCGGCGGCATATCCCATTCGATGCATCAAACTGAAGTTCCAACATTAATTATTATTGTTGGTAATCGGATACCGAAATCGTCAGACTATTACGAAAAAGGCGTAAAAGCAATAGCGGTAAAATATAAACGTCAGTATCCCGAGGCTAAGCATACTAATTATGTCGAAGCAATAAAACAATTTGCCAGTATTAAAAACAATAATATTGCGGAGATAATTTATTACGATGATTCACAAGTATTTGAAGGAGCAGGCTGTAATTTATTTGCTGTTATAAACAATAAATTAGTTACAACAAAATCAAATATCGTAGAAGGAATAACGAGGAATGTATTATTGGAAATACTTAAATTGAGTATCCCTATTGAAATCCGAAATTTTACTTTTGACGAATTGTTTAACGCAACAGAGGTCTTTTTAACTGGTAGCAATAGCGAAATAAGAGGAGTTACCGAAATAAATGGAAAAGCTGTCGGGGATGGAAAAGTAGGAAAAATTACAAAAGAAGTCGCAAGACAATATAAAAAATATATTCTCCAAAAATATTTACAATAAGTCTTTCTTGTGTTAAGCTCGAAAGCGAAGATGAAACTTCAAATCTATAACACACTTACTAGAAAAATAGAAGAGTTTAGGCCGATCGATCCGCCCAATGTCGGAATATATTCTTGCGGACCGACAGTTTACGATTATTCTCATATCGGACATATGCGAAGATATGTCGGTGACGATATTTTGGTTCGGATTTTAAAATTTAACGGATTTAACGTAAAACATGTTATGAATATTACAGATGTCGGGCATTTGGTTTCTGAAGCCGACGAAGGCGAGGATAAAATGGAAAAAGGCGCGAAGAAATTCGGTCTTTCAGTTTTTGAAATCGCT
>JAMDAA010000019.1 GCA_023484045.1 Patescibacteria group bacterium | reverse complement strand
GGAAAAATGATAATTATTTTTATTACCATAAATAGCGATAATCTCTTTTCTTTCTTGGGGTTTTGGTTTTTGATAGACTAAAATTTTTGCTGTCCTTCCCGGACGAGTTACGGCCGGATCTATAACGTCAGGCCTATTTGTTGTAGCGATTAAGTGAAAATTTTTTGGATTAGAGTCGGAAGTAACAGAATCGATTTCTAAAAACTTTCTAGTGGATGCAAATTGAAGTCTGTCTCCTGTCAATGTATCAATATCTTCAATAACTGCGAAAATATGTAACTCTGGGTGATAACTTGCTAGCTTCATCAAAAAATCGTATTCTGGTACATTTCCCCTTGTTCCCCTAGCGGCATCAATACTAACTACGGCACCTTTGGCATTTTGAGGGAGAGCGTTTAAAAACGCTTTCACGCCCAAGGTTTTTCCGAGTCCTTGTTTTCCAGCTGAGATGATAATTCTTATATCATCTACGATTGGGTCTTGAATTTGAGTTCTGGCAAGTAGTATTTGCAGGAATCTTTTTTGATCTTCGTAACCAGCAATATCGTCAAAAAATACGGGCTGTAATCGCTCTGGTAAAATTCTTATTTCTGTTTGCCTGGTTGGGGTTTCAACGGTGAATATTTTAAATATTTTATCTCGTCTTAGAATAGTGTCCGAAAGGACGCTGTAAATTTCTTCTATACTGCCTTGCCCGTCTTTTAATAAGCCAGCAAGTTTATAAACGCGTTCGACATACTGTTTATCAAAAGTAGGTATGCCATAAACACTCGGTTCATAAGTCCACTTAACGGGGTATTCTATAGTCGCTTCTTCAAATTTTTGTACTCTTTTGTCTAGATCAAATGATCGAACAAATTCAACAGCTTCTTCCAGATAGGACTGATATCTCTTTTGAGCTTCATCATCAACAGGCTTTCCGCTTATAACAGTTGTTAAAAATGGAGCGGAGAGAATTAATTCTGTAAGTAATGCCTTTTGGCAATCAACCTCTCCGTATACGGATTGAAGATCGCTTTTTAGTCCCTGGACTCTTGCAAGGCATATTCTTTTATTGAAGACAATATCATTTTCGTCGTGGATAGGTCTATATTTCTCAAAACGTCCCTCTCGACCGTCATCTGAACTTCTGGCTAGAGGCGAAACAGCCCTAAGTAATCTGTATGCCTCAAATTGTTCATTAAATTCTCCGGCGTCCATCCTTTTTCTTAATCCAACTATTTCCTCATTTGTTAGAAGTTTCCCCAATGAATGCGCAGCTTTTATATAGCGATTTAAAAATCCATGAGGACTCAAAGGATCTGTTGCCTCTTTTTCCACAAACTTATATATGCCAAGAATGCCTTCTGTAATTCCAGGATAAAAAGTTGAAACCATATCGACGCTTGAATTGGTGAGTAATCCGACATAGGCCCCTTTTTCTCGTCCTTTAAGAAATTCAGTTTCCTGTTTTAATAATTCTTTTTCTTGTTTAATAAAAGGCAGAGATTCAATATTAGGTTTTAATTTTTCACTCATTTAGTATGGGAAGTATATAATAACATCACCAGGGATGCAATAATATTGTAATTAGAAGGATAGTCCTTTAAAGTTTATCGGAAGTAATAAACTCAGTGACTAGACAATAAGCTTCTGGTCGCCTAAAATAAAATTTGATGACAGAAGCTGCCAACACACAATCTAAAATAGCTCTAATTATCGATAAAGAATGCTTTATCGGAAACACGATTTGTCAAAAGATAAGCGGGAAAATCAAAACGGTTTATGTAACATCGGAATCAAATAAAATTCATAAAACTGTTTCCGAAAATATTTTTTTACTGTCTCTTAAAAAAAGAGTTCCCACAATCCCCGACTATCCGTATTCTTATATTTTTATTATTTTTAACGGGGAAAAAGAAATAACGGATGTTATAAACCATTTTATAAAACAAGCGGAAAAATCAAAAGCAAAGTTAATTTTTTTAATCCCGTTTGTTTATGGCGCGGATGTTTTGGCAAGACACATAACGGATTCCTACAATAATTCGGCCATAATGTATTTCGGCGACTATTTTAACGAACACACGCCGTTTGACCGCCATTCTTTAATAAATAGTTTTTTGTTTCAGGCTAAGACATCAGGGAAAATAACCGCATCTGGTTTGGAAATTGAAAAGACGAACGTGGTTTATCTCGATGATCTTGTCGATTCAGTTTTAGAAGTCACGTTGTCGAATAATCAGAAAGACAAATATTATTTTCTTTTTCCAAAAAATTCTCCGACGCAATTATCGATAATTCGGATGTTTCAACGGATTGATCCGATTTTACGCGTCGATTTTGAAAACGAAAATTTTAACACCCAACAAAAATTAAAAAAACCCGATCTCCCGGAAAATTCCGTGTATCTATTTAACGACGATTATACAATCGAAAAACGTTTAAAAGAGGTTCTACAAAAAATCGTAGACAAAACCATGCCGGGAATACGTACAAGTGTAAACCATCGTAAAAAAATAAAAAACACAAAAAAACACAGGCCTAATTTATTTTTTTACTTTCTATATTTAATTATTTTAATTTTTCTTCTGCCATTTTTATTAACGATTACCTTTTTCTTTTTGGGCGTGTTCCAGCTTGATTATGCTAGAAACGCTGTTTATAGATCAGACTACATTCAAGCAAGACTCGCGAGTAAAAACGCCAAGCAATTATTCGTTTTTGCCCAAAAAACATTAGGGGTTATCTTCTTTGAAGCGCAAGCTTTTGGTAAAAGAGACTGGTTGAACTCGGCATCGATAAGTATTAAAAGCGGTGAGGAGATTTCAGACGCAGTTTATTCTACGATCGACGGAGTAACAAAATTTGAAAAAGTCACTAGCGGCCAAAGTTTAACTCCCAAAATGGATTTTATAAGCACAGCCAATACTTTTGAGAACGCGATTGGTCTTATTCAAAAAATACAACTCGAAAAAAATGGCAATTATTTTAGTAGTGTTTTGCCGTCTAAGAAAATTAATGAATATAACGACGCGATAAATCTTTTTACGGGTACAAAAGATGCGTATCTTAAAATATTTGGATTCGAAGGAAAAAAGACATATTTGGTTTTGTTTCAAAACAACATGGAGCTTCGTCCTGGCGGCGGATTTATCGGTTCGTACGGGATTTTAACTTTAGAAAACGGAAGAGTTTTAGATTTTACGATTCATGATGTCTATGAAGCGGACGGGCAGCTCAAGGGTCACGTCGAACCCCCGTTTCCGATAAGACGTTATATTCCATTGGTTCATCTTTATCTTCGCGACAGCAATTTTGATGTCGATTTTTCTAAAAATGGATATTTAACCGCGCTTATGTTAAATCGCGAGACAGGCCAGGTTGTCGACGGCGTGATCGGAGTCGATGTCTCATTTGTAAAAAACGCGCTTTCGGCCTTGGGACCGATTTATGTCGCAGATTACAATGAATCGGTTAATTCGGACAATCTTTATATGCTGACCCAAGAAAAAGTAGAAAAAAATTCTTTCGCCGGTTCAACGCAAAAAAAGGATTTTTTAAGATCACTTTTTAACTCGATTCAAAATAAACTCACGGCGAATAACAGTCTCCCCTACTTAAGCCTTATGAATATTGTCGCAAAATCGGTTTACGAAAAACATTTGCTTTTTGTGTTTTCTGACAAAATTACCCAAAACATTTTTACGATTAATAATCTATCATCCTCGCTTTGGGATAATAGAGAAAACAACGAACAAACGATTAACGATTTTTTGGGCATAAACGAGGCAAACATCGGAGTGAACAAGGCAAACTATTTTATTAAACGGAAAATCGACCAATCGGTTTTGATCGAAAAAAACGGAGATGTTAGTAGTGAAGTCTTGATTAAATACGGAAATTTGAGTAAGCCCGGAGTCTGGCCAGGCGGTGATTATAAAAATTATTTAAGGATAATTTTGCCGTTTGGATCAGAACTCACGTCTGTCATCATCGATGGACAAGATCAAAAAATTGTTCCCGCCGTAACAGATTTCTCGGTCTACGAAAACAAAAATTTTCGACCTCCTTTAGGATTAGAAGTCGAAAAATCGATCGAAGAAAATAAAACGATTTACGGATTTTTAACAGTCGTCCCAAGTGATTCTTACAAAACGATTCAGATTAAATATAAATATTCAAACCCCGGAATTTCGTCACAAACTGCATTTACATATTCCCTTAAAGTTTTTAAACAACCCGGGACAGATGATGATCCTTATTCTCTGAGTCTAACCTATCCTGATAGTTTTCAGATCGTCGATACATCTGACGGCGTTCGAAAAAATCAAAATACGATTACATTCTCTAGGTCTCTTTTAAGAGACGTAAATTTTTGGGTAAATCTCGCATTACGTTAATTTCGTATTCCACTGTTAAAACAATCGTCGAATAATATAGGCTCGTTCCTAAATTATTCGAAATTTCAGCCTTGCAAAACAATGCACGATTTAATATATTAAAATCATGCCGCAAAAAATTTTTACGACAGAACAGGCAAAAGAAATAGGGGAGAAGTTGGGGATTAAATGGGATAAATACGATGTCGAGCAATTTCGAATGGGGCTCGACGTGGAACTCGAACACGGAATAAAATACGCGATCGACCCGAATGTAACAAACGTAACAAACGATGATCCTCTTTTAACAGGAAAAATCGCGCTCGCACATTTAAATGAATTTCCCGATTACTACACGCGGCTTTACAAAATGGAAGAAGAAGCCGAAAAAAATCTTCGAAAATAAATAAAATCTCCAAAAAATACAGAAAGCGGAATCTCAAATTGACTTTTTGAAATGGGAAAATTTGAAGGCGGAGGGACATAATTTGCTTAAGAAGCATTTATCGCATTTTGGTTTTTTAGCGTCGCATATTTTTCTTCCGTGATCGATCAATAAATAGGTGAGCTTAAACCAGTCTATTTTAGGGAATAATTTCATTAAATCTTTCTCGACTTTTTCAGCGGTCATATTTTTTGAAAAGCCGAGTCTTTGAGACAGTCGGAGGACATGAGTATCGACAGCGATTCCTTCGACAATTCCATAGGCATTTTCCAGAATTACATTCGCGCTTTTCCTTCCGACTCCGGGAAGTTTTTGAATATCGTTCATGTCTCTAGGAATTTTGCCATTAAATTTTTCTAAAAGCATTTTTGCCGCAAGTTTTATATTTTTTGCTTTATTTCTGTAAAGTCCGATCGATTTTATATCTTCTTCAAGTTCATGAACGTTAACTTCCGCAAAATTAATAATTTCTACTGTTTCCGTATCAATAGATTTAAATTTTGAGATGTAGATATTAGATTTTACATTTTCGATTTCAGATTTAATTCTATATTTCTTGAAGAGCTTAGTTGTTACTTTATTCACCACAACATCAGTTGTCTGAGCGGAAAGTACGACCGCGACCAAAAGTTCGAAATTATTAGAGTAATTTAGGATTATCTTCGCATCGGGGTAATTCTTTTTAAGAAGATTTAAAATTTTTATCGCTTTTTCTTTTTTCATTACCGCTAGTATAACAAACATTTATTGAACAAGAGGGGAGGCTGTGTTAGAATTGTTTTAATGTTTGTTTTTAAGCCTTGTATTCTGTAAGATTCTGTGGTAATATATTTGTATCACGATGACTGGACTAGCCTAAGGTTTCGACCGACCGCGAATGCCAGTCTTTTTTTGTTCTAAAGAATCTCTCAGTAAATCAATACGCACAATACAATGCTTCTGGTTAAATCTACGCAGCAAACTGGAGTAATGTTTTGTTGGCGCGAGTATTTTAAGCAGTTTCCCTTTTTCTTCTAAATATTCAATTAAACAATGGAAGTCACCATCTCCTGTAACAATAATCGCTTGATGATAATTTTTGTATTGAATCATCGTATGAAGAACGAGTTCTACGTCCACATTTCCCTTGATGATGGTTTTGCCTCTCGTACTGCGGTATAATGTTGGTTTGAAAATTAGAATATAGCCACTCTCCTGTAAAAAGGCGTACAAAGATTCGTTTCCGGCTACTTGACCGATAAACAAATAAGCCTTGACTACACCATACTTGTTTCGCAAATACTGCCTGAATTTACGCCAATCAAGTTTCCAACCTAGAGAACGAACACCCAAGTTTACGTTTTGGCTATCAATAAAAGCGTATGTTTTCTTCATTTTGAATTACATCGTCTATTATAGCAGTTTATTTTTGGCTTGGGCTTTATTGAACAAGAGGGGAGGCTGTGTTAGAATTGCTTCATGCCCTATTAAATCTTCCCGTTTGCCTTCAGGCGGAGCGATTATACAGGGTAAAGACAGAACATGGAAAAGAATAACGAACAAGACTGGTATAATTTTTGGGATAAACAAGGGTATTTTAAAGCTGACCCGAGTTCTTCAAAAAAATCTTATTCTCTTTTAATGCCGCCGCCGAATTTAACAGGCGAACTTCATTTGGGACACGCGATGCAACATTCAATTATGGATGCAATCGCAAGATTTAAACGAATGCAGGGCTTTGACGTTTTGCTTTTGCCAGGCGTTGACCATGCAGGAATTTTGTTTGAGGGAACTTTCAATAAGGTTTTAGAAAAACAAGGTTTATCAAAAAGAAAACTAGGGAGAGAAGAGTGGTTAAAACGCGCGTGGGAATTTCGGGATGAAATTTATAAATCATTCCATAAAACCTGGACAGTGATGGGAATTTCGGCTGATTGGAGCAGGGAAGTATTCACTTTTGAGCCTAAAATCCAAAAAGCGGTTTTTGAAGAATTCAAACGTTTTTGGGACGAAGATCTGTTGTACAAAGGCGCGTATATCGTCCAGTGGTGTCCAAAATGCGGAACAGCGATCGAAGACATAGAGATGGAATACCAGGAACGGATCGGAAAACTTTATTACGTTAAATACAAAATAGAGGGATTAGATGAATACATCGAAATTACAACGGTTCGGCCGGAGACGGTTTATGCTGACGTTGGAATTGCGATTTACCCAAATCATCCTAAATATCGGGAATATATCGGGAAAAATGCGGTAAATCCGTTGGCTGGAAGAAAACTTCCGATTTTTGAGGACAAAAGGGTTGATCCAAAGTTCGGGACAGGTGCTTTAAAGATTACTCCCGGGCATGACCTTTTAGATTATGAAATCGGAAAAGACCATAACTTGGAAATACTTCATGCGATCGACAAAATGGGCAAAATGACAGAATTGGCAGGCGATTTAGTCGGAATTAAAGCTGTTGAGGCGCGAAAGCTCGCCTTTGAAAACTTGGAAAAAATCGGAGCAATAAGTAAAGTAGAGGAATATAGTCATTCGGTCCCGGTTTGTGAAAGGTGTAAAACCGTTGTCGAGCCTTTAATTTCTACAGAGTGGTTTGTTAAAACAAAACCGTTAGCTGAAAAAGCGCTCAAAAATCTCGATAAAATAAATTTTTTGCCAAAAAATTATAAAAAGATGCTAGTAGACTGGTATAAAGAAATTCACGATTGGTCGATCTCGAGAAGTTTATGGTGGGGTCATAGAATTCCAGTTTGGTATTGCGGGAAATGCAATAAAACTCATAACGTCGGAAAAGATGAGGGTATGGTGGTTTCTTTTGACCGTCCGGAAAAATGTCCAAAGTGCGGGGGCTCAAATTTGATCCAGGACGAGCAGGTTTTGGATACATGGTTTTCATCCGGACTTTGGCCGATCGCGACACTGGGGTTTCCGAAAAAAACAACTGAGCTTAAAAGATATTTTCCGTGGAATTTTGAAATTTCTGCGCCTGAAATTAAATATCTTTGGATCGCGCGGATGATTATGTTATCACTACATTTTGTCAACGAGATCCCGTTTAAAAATATGTTTTTCCACGGGATGCTCCGCGATTTACAGGGTCAAAAATTTTCCAAATCACTCGGAAACGGGATCGACCCGAATGAATTAATTAAACAATGGGGAGTGGATAGTGTTAGAATGGCGCTTTACGGCTACAGCATTCCAGGGAGAGATGGAAAAACGTCGAAACAATTAATGAGTGAAAGGTGTAAAAATTACAGGAATTTTGGTACAAAGCTTAAAAATATTTATCGATTTGTAATCGAATTAAAGCCTGATTCGTTAAGTTCGTCAGATCAGAGTGAAAATAAAGACGATAAGGAAATACTCGAAAAGCTTAATTCAATGGTCCAAGAAGCGACAAAAAACATCGATAATTTTAGCCTTCATCTCGCAGTAGAAGCTATTTATAATTTTGTCTGGCACGATTTTGCGGATATTTATATTGAAAAATCGAAGAACAGGCGAGAGGAGGCCCAGCCAACTCTCGAAAAAGTTTTAAAAGAAATTATAATTATTCTTCATCCTTTTATGCCGTTTCTTACAGAAGAACTTTATCAAAAGCTGCCAGAGCATAAAAAATCAATAATGCTTGACAACTGGCCAAAGTCGTGATATATACGATCTATCAAATTTATTCTGAACTATTAAGGAAAACGATGCCATCACGATCTGAATTAACTACAAATAAACCAGAAGCAAGAGAAATTCCAGAAAGCAGAACCCCTATTTTAATTTCTGGTTTTCCTGGCAAGATGGCAAAGTTAATTGCCGAAGCAGTTGTTCAGTCAAAGAATCTTGTTCTTTGTGAGATGGGACTTTCTTGCGACACATACGGAGGAACGTCAACAAAAATAAAAGACAAATGGATAGATCTTCAACTCCCTTGCCAACACGAAGCCACCCTAAGAGGTCTTAAAAATAATATTATAGTTGTTGATTTTACTGTTCCAACAGCAGTAAACAGGAATGCTGAATTATATGCTTCAGTTGGTATTCCTTTTGTCATGGGGACTACGGGTGGAGATAGGGTTAAACTAGTCGAAACAGTGAAAAATAGTGAAATTTGCGCAGTTATTGCTCCTAATATGGCTCCTCATATGGTTATTATGCAAGCTTTAATTGAAAAAACGGCGAGCGAATTTCCAGATGCTCTTTCTGGATGGCAATTAGCTGTAACCGAAAGTCATCAGGCAACAAAAAAAGATGTTAGTGGTACAGCAAGAGCTTGGTCTCCAAAACTTGAGCTACTCGGGGCTCATTTAGCAGGAGATATAATAAGTATTCGAGATCCACAAGAACAGGCTGGTTTAGGAATTCAAGAACTTGAGGGGCATGGTTATCATTGGTTTGAACTAAAAAGCCCAGATGGAAAAGCTTCTCTTAAAATATCAACCGCTGTTGAGGGAAGATCGCCTTATGTCGATGGTACTTTAATGGCGATTAATTTTCTTGAAAAAAGAATAAAAGAAGGAGCAAGGGGACAAGTTTATTCGATGGTCGATGTTCTCAAAGCACAAGCTGCATAATTGTCTCGATAGGTAAAATCAAATATAATCCCATTATGAATAACTCTTCTTGGCAACCGGTTTTTCCTCCAGGTAAAGATTATAAAAAGGATGTTTTTGGGAAAATAATAAAAACTGGACAATTCATTTATCAAATCGGAGAATCGGAAAATCTTAGTAAGCCCTCCAGAGAAGTTTCTATCGATAAAATAAAGTCACCCAAATTCAAGTCTGAAATAAAATATTTAAAAGAATGTATGAGTAAATACAGGAAGATAACCGGTGCGGGACGGGGAATAACTGCTGTGCAGGTCGGAATTCCGGAAAGATTTTCTGTTGTCTACATGCCAGAAATTAAAGGAAAATTATTAATTATTATTAACCCCAAAATTACAAAGAAATCAAAAAAGCTTCTAAAATATCCTGAAATGTGTATGAGCGCTGAGCCGATCATCGCCCCCGTTATAAGACCAGCCTGGATCGAATTTGAATATTACGACGAAAAAGGAAAGAAAAGATATTGGAAAACTAAAGATATGAATAAAAATGGCAGAATTTACAATCGTGTTTTCCAGCACGAAATCGATCACATGGATGGAATTATTAATATAGATAAAGTAAACTCAAAAGAGCTGGTTTTATTATCTGATCTATCATATTATGAAAAAGCAAAGTTCGAACGAGCCTAAAAAGGCCGTTTCGGGAAAAGATCGGGAAAAGATCGGGAAAAAAGTCGAGACTCAAAAGATCCAGACTTCGAGATGGACTGGGGTATTTTTTGATCTTTTGCTCGTAACCTTGGCTATTGCCATAGCCTTGGGAGGACTTGATTTTTACAGGGCTTACGAAAATAAAAAAGCGTTTGACCTAAAGCGTGACAGCGTAAAAAAAGAAATTGTGTTTTGGCAGGGGATTGCAGAGAAATACAAAGATTATAGAGATGCCTATTTTAAAATATCGCTTTTGGAATATGAACTCGGGAATAAACAACGTTCTTCTTATTATCTGCAAAAAACTTTAGCCTTGGATCCGAATTTTGAAGCTGGGCGAAAATTTGAAAAGGTTCTAAAATAAGAGACTATTGCTTGATTGTTTCATTGTTAAATTGTTTTTAGCAATTGAGCAATGTAGCAATTTTAACAATTTATTGTTGTTTTTCTTCTTGTTTCGGTTCTTCTACGGGCTTAGCTTCTTCTGGTTTAGCTTCTGCAGTAACTTCAGCGCCTTCTGCCGGAACTTCTCCTTCTGCAGTTTCTGCCTTGGCTTCGGCCGCGGCCGCAGCTTCCACAGCTGCCTGTTCTTCCGCTTCTTTGCTAACGAGTTCTGTTACTTTTACAATTACCTGCGACGGATCGGTATGAACCGTTATTTCCTGCGGTACTTTTAGATCTCCAACAGTAATTTGCTCGTCGATATTTGCGAGGTAATCGACTTTTACTTCGACATTTTCGGGTAAATCTTCTGGCAAAGCTTCGACTTCGACTTCAGAAAGTGGCTGTAATAAAATTCCGACTTTATCAGTAACCGCTTTTGCTTCGCCGACCAAAATAAGCGGGACTGCGGTTTTGACTTTTTCTTTAAGGTTGACCTGATAAAAGTCAGTATGGAGGGGAAGATCGGTAATATGATCGAGTTGAACGTTGTGGATAAGAACCGGTTTTAACTCTCCTTTTAATTCTAGGTCAATAAGGCCAGTTTCTCCGACTTCTTTGTACGTTTTTTCGAATTCTTTAAGCGGAACCTGGACCGCGATCGATTTTATGTTTTTGCCATAAATATTTGCAGGAAGAACTCCTTCTTTTCGAAGTTTCTTAACTTTTTTACCCAAAACTTTTCTCGGTTCGACTGCTAGTTTTTGTCTTTTCATAAACAGAGCTATATTGTACTAAAATACAAAGGATTTAACAAGTTGAGTTGGATTAAGGCCTCTTAGGTCTTACATAGGGATGTCTTTAGAAATAGTAGTTCTTCGAATTGGGATGTCTTCTGTAGAGCGTCTTCTTCCAAAGCATTCATTGAGATAAGCATGATTTGCTGCAAACAAAGATTCGATAGTAGCATAGTCTTTGCCATCCTTCCCTTTATAAAGGACATTCCCTAATTCTATTTTCATATTTTGAACTATATCAAATTTTTCTTGACTAGTCAACTATAGGGCTAATTTTCGTAATTATAAACTATTTCAATTTCTTTATTTTCAAAATTAAAAGTGATCTTAAAATGATCAAAAAAACCTATCTGACCAAGAATAATAGGAGTTTCGTGAGGCAAATTATCGGCAAAATAAAAAATGCATTCATAATTTTTTCCGCATGCGTAAAGCGTTATTTTCTCAGGGATTGTTATCAAAGGACTACCGTTGGCGGTATAAAAAGTTTTTGTTGGCTTATTTTTGAAATTTATTCCAAGAAAAGAACCGATTTCAATGGAGCAAAAACAAACGTCAGCGCCTGAATCGATAAGGGCTGTGATTGGTGCAGGTGTTAACTTGTGGGTTTTAGTATATCCGAGACGAACAGTAATCCAAGGCTTAAGTATATTTTCAGCTGGATTGTAATAAGGGTATTTACGCATTGAATAAAGTCACAAAACCAAAATAATTTTGAGAGGCGGGCATTAAGAAGATATCTTTTTGGTCTTTTATTTTTTTTGATAAATCACCAAAATTTTTAGCATGAGCAACAACTTTTTTATTTTTACCATTAATTGCAACCCAGCCAGATTTATATGGAGCTAGAGTTTTTTTTAAATCGATCGCTTTGATTTTCATCTTTCTTATATTATAACAAACTAGTCAAGATAGGCAAAATAATTATTTAAAAACTAATGGTATAATTTATCCTGCAGCTTAATATGAGAATATTAGGGATTGATCCGGGGTTTGCGAGAATGGGATGGGCAATAATAGATCAAAGATCAAAGATCAAAGATCAAAAACAACAAGGACAGGAATTCAAAGTTCAGAATTACGGGTGTTTTGTGACGGATTCAAAAACTGAAGTTTCCGAAAGATTGGTGAAGATATACGAAAAGATTTCAAAATTGATAAAAAAAGAAAAACCGGATGCGCTTTCGATCGAAGAATTATTTTTTAACACAAACGCAAAAACGGCTTTTTTGGTCGGACAGGCGAGGGGGGTGGTTATCCTTTCGGCATCACAAAATAGAATTCCTATTTTTATCTACACGCCGTTACAGGTTAAAATCGCAGTTACGGGTTACGGAAGAGCAGAAAAACAACAAGTCGGGAAAATGGTAAAAACAATTCTTCGCTTAAGAGAAATTCCAAAGCCCGACGACGCCGCAGACGCTCTTGCGATCGCCATAACCCACGCGTTCTCCTATAAGCGTCTAGGAACTAGCGTCTAATGACTGGTTTCTAAATCCAAATTCTATTGACAAGGATAAATAAAGAGTGTATAAAGCTTGGTATGCCACGAACACCTGAAGCTCCAAATCCGACAATAGAAAAACCTCTTTTAGAAGCGGAGAGAAAAACAAAACTTCAACAGATATTTGTTTCTAGAATCAGAAGGGCGGTGGAGGAGCACGATAATGCGAGGGCGATAAATTCAAATCTTTCAGAAGATACAGATTACGTAGTTGCGGATTTTGTAATTCAATATCGAAAGATGGGAGAGTATGAGTCAAGGGAACATCTAATGTTATTCGAAAATCAAGGTACAGAGTGTACCCTTTTCTCTCTTAGTGATAATGGTATAGATAAATCAATTCTTAAAACGTTCGAGACAGGGCCGGAAACAGTAACGCGAAGGACTCTATCAGAACAAGAGACGAGAACATTAATAAATATTCTTACATCTCCTCAGTTAAACATCGGATCGATGTCAAAACTAATGAAGCACACTCGAGAAGAGGAAGAAGAGATTGATAGAAGACTTAACCCCGAAGATTATTGGGGCGAGGATAAAGAAAGGGAAGAAGAGTCAGAAGACGCAAGGGTAGAAGTTGTAGATCCGATAGAGCTGAAAATAGGGGATCGGGTCGGGATCGAATTTGCCGGCAACAAGAATAGTTTTGTCTATCTTGATGATATTTTTAATTGGGATAATACTTTAGTTGGAGAATATGAAGAAGTGATTGTTGAAGGCGACGATGATGCCGGTGATATATTGATGAGAATTGGAAAAGATGGGAAGACCACATCGGTTTGGAGAGATTGGTTGGAAGCAAAAGGAGAAATAGCGGTCTTTAAAAAGGACGGAAAATTAAAGAGCGAAGATTTCAAAGGGTGGACAGTTGTCTCGGGAGATGAAACCGCAGCCGTAATCCTTTTCAATACTGGACTGGCTGACGTAAAAATTATAGAAAGGATCGTTGCGATAACAGGGCAAAAACCCCTTTACTGGATGCCATCCGATGGAATCAAGGACCAATTCGAGAAAATGCTTTCTAATGCAGTTGAATATCAAAATCCACAACAATAATTACCATAATAGTGTAGCAATCGAACAATTTAACAATGCTTCTTAGCTTCTTATGTTATAATCGATAAGAATTTAATATGATCGGTTCGATTAAAGGCATCGTCGAATTTAAAGATTACCCATATGTTTTTGTCGACGTAAATGGCGTCGGTTACAAAGTTCTTCTCGCAAATAATTTGCTTTCGAAATTGAATATCGGTGATAAAGTTAAATTTTTTACTCACAGCCACATAAGAGAGGACGTTTTTGATTTATACGGTTTTTTATCGATCGACGAGTTGAAATTATTCGAGCGGATTATCGGAGTTGATGGCGTTGGTCCAAAAACCGCGATGTCTGTTTTTTCGATAGGCAGTAAAGATGAAATAATTAATGCGATCGTAAAAGGTGATGTTGCTTTTTTTTCGGGAGTTCCAAGACTCGGCCGAAAAAGCGCGCAAAAAATTATAATCGATCTTAAAGATAGGCTAGGATCAAAAGAAGAATTTGATTTATCAGCTTACGATTCAAAAGAAAACAAAGATATTATTTCGGTGTTAAAAAGTTTTGGTTTTACTTCTTCTGAAGCTCAAGAAGCGATTAGATCTTTAAAAGACAAAGACACTACGATCGAAGAAAAGATAAAATTGGCGCTAAAATACCTTGGAAAATAACGATTGTTCGATTGTTCCATTGCTAACATTGTTAGAAGATGAAATATTTACAACTCAATGATATTGATTGTTATAAGAGATCCCTTTCCTTGTCTAATTATGTTTGGGACATAGTTATTAAATGGGAATGGTTTGCTCAAAAGACAATTGGAGTTCAATTCATTACAGTCATTGATTCGATCTCATCTAATATTGCGGAAGGATTTGGAAGATTTGGGAAAAAAGATAAAACAAAATTCTATTATTACAGTTTTGGATCTGTTAAAGAAGGCCTTGACTGGAATGAGAAATCAAAAATTAGAAAACTTTTATCAAAAGAACAATACGAACATATTCTAGAAGAACTGAAAATTCTCCCAAAAGAAATTCATCAACTTATTAACTTTACGAATAACAAACTAAAACAATGAAACAATGAAACAATGAAAAATGTGAAAACCAAGGAAGACAACATTGAAAATAAGATCGCGGAAGAGGAGAACCTGCTTAATTCTTTAAGAGTAAAAGCCTGGAATGATTTCCACGGACAAGAAAATATTAAAGAATCTTTAAGAATCGCAATTTCTGCCGCGAAAAAACGTAAAGAACCCCTCGAACATATTCTTTTTTATGGACCACCGGGACTCGGAAAAACTACGCTTTCTTATTTAGTTGCCAAAGAAATGGAGGTTAATATAAAGATTACGTCGGGTCCGGCGATCGAGCGAGCAGGAGACTTAGCATCAATTCTAACTAATTTAGAAAAAGGCGACGTTCTATTTATCGACGAAATTCATCGTTTGAATAAAGTCGTAGAAGAAACTTTGTATCCAGCGATGGAAGATTATTGTTTGGATATAATTGTCGGCAAGGGTCCTTCGGCAAGAACCCTGCGACTTGATCTTCCGCATTTTACGATTATCGGTGCGACGACCCGGGCGGGACTTTTGTCTGGACCGCTTAGAGACAGATTTGGTGTTGTGCACAGGTTTAATTTTTATAACCCTTCGGAACTAGAATCGATTATTGTAAAAGCATCTAAAACATTGGATGTGCCGATCGACAAAGAAAGTGTAAAAGAAATTGCAAAAAGAGCGAGAGGAACTCCGCGAATCGCGTTAAAACTTTTAAAACGCGCGCGGGATTTTGCGCAAGTAAAAGGAAAAGGAAATGTCGAAAAAAATATAATCGAAAATGCTTTAAAAATGCTTCAGATCGATGAGCTTGGTTTAAATGATATTGACAGAAAGTTAATGTTGTCAATAATCGAGAAACACAATGGGGGACCGGTCGGAATCGAAACGATCGCGTCGACGATTTCAGAAGATGTTTTAACAATAGAAGATGTTATAGAGCCTTATCTTTTACAAATCGGATTTTTAAAACGGACGAGCCGAGGAAGAGTTGCGACAAAAGCCGCGTATAAACATATGAATATCAGACACCCCGAAGATAAAAAACAGGGAAAACTGCTTTAAATCCCTAAAACAAAAACTTTTTGGAAAAATGGGGTAAGGGTTATAATTACCTGAAGAACGACAGTTGCGAGTATAGAAAAGAATAAAAATTTATTGATCGACAAAGCATTTTTTCCGCGTACGATAAAAGTTATCAAAAGATGTAAAAAAATAAGAAGATTAAAAATTACGGTTCGGGAAAAAGTTTCGGAATAATTATTTAATAATAATTGTCTAAACACGAAAAATAAGATAAGCGCGATCGAAAATCCAACGGCTAAAACAAAAACAATTCTGGTATTCGTTAAAATCGGTTCCTTCGGATTTCTGGGACTCCGTTTTATTAAATTAGGATCTCTGTTGTCACTTGCTAAGGCGAGCGCCGGAAGACCATCTGTTACAAGATTTATCCAAAGAATTTGAGTCGGTAAAAGGGGAATCGGAAGTCCGAATAAAAGAGACAAAAAAACTAGCGATAATTCTGAAAGATTTCCTGATAGAAGATAGACGATCGATTTTATAACGTTATGATAGATCGTTCTTCCTTCTTCGATTGCTTTTATAAGTGTTGAAAAATTGTCGTCTGTGAGGATAATGTCGCTTGTTTCTTTTGCGACATCTGTTCCTGATTCTCCCATCGCGATTCCGACATCCGCTCTTTTTAGGGCGAGTGCATCGTTTACCCCGTCGCCGGTTACCGCGACTACAAAACCCATTTTTTTTAAGATTTCGACAAGTCTAAATTTGTCTTCGGGTTTTGTCCGTGCAAAGATCCTGGTTTTAAGAATAGCTTTTTCGATTTCATCGTCAGACAGTTTGGATAATTCTTCGCCCGTGACTATTTTTTCTTCCTTTTCGATTAATCCGATCTCTTTTGCGATCGCGCTCGCAGTCAGTTCATTATCTCCAGTTACCATTATCGTTTTTATACCGGCTTCTTTTGCTTTCTGAATAGCGTGCTTAACTTCATTTCTGGGCGGATCATAGATTCCTACGAACCCTAAAAAATCTAAATTTTGTTCGAGCTCTTCTCTTTTGACGTCTTCTTTGTAATTTGTTTCTAGTTTTGAACCAAACCCGATAACTCTCAAACCTTCTTTTGCATACTCGTCAATCAGTTTATAGATTTTGTCTTTTTCTATTGAGTCATGCGTGCTTTTAGAAAGGATTGTTTGCGGTGCGCCGCGGATAAAAACATATTTTTTCCCGTTTGTTTCCCAAACAGTTGTTATCGTTTTAGTTGCCGGATCAAACACATACTCGTCGATAATTTTGCCGCCATTTTTTATCTCATCGATATTACTTTTTGTTACTTCATTTGCAAAAAGTAAAAGCGCGCCATCGGTTTTATCGCCTGCAATCTCAAAATTTCCACCATCTTCTTTTTGAATTAACGACGCAGTATTTCCAAAAACACACGCTCTTAAAAAATCAGAAAATTTATTTTCATTTATTGTCCAATGTTTTTTGACTTTCATCAAATTTTGAGTCAACGTTCCGGTTTTATCGACCAAAATGATTTGCACAGCGCCTAAAGTTTCGACCGATTGCATTTTTCTAACAATCGCGTTTTTCTTTGCCATACGATTAGTCCCGATCGAAAGTGCGATCGTGACAACTGTCGGAAGTCCCTCCGGAATCGCCGCGACAGCAATACTTATGGTTAAAAGAATTATCGGAAAAAGCGGTTTGTGCTGAATAACGCCAATCGGAATTAACAATAAAGACGTAAGTATCGCAAAAAATGACAGGAATTTCGCTAAATTGTCGAGCTTTGTTTCCAAGGGCGGCCGGTCAGATTTTACAGAAGAAAGCGTGTTTGCGATTTGGCCGAACTTACTATTTAGGCCTGTCCTTTCCACAATCATTTGCGTCCTGCCTTTTGTGATCATCGTCCCGGAAAAAATTTCTTCTCCATCCTGTTTAATAACAGGTAATGATTCTCCGGTTAAGACAGACTCATCGATTTCAAGATGTCTGCTTATTATGATAATTCCGTCGGCCGGAATTCTGTCGCCTTCTGTTAAAACCACTAAATCTTTCGGAACGATGTCAACGGTTTTTATTTGAATCTCTTTTCCGTTCCTGATAACGCGTGACAGGGGAGTCGCATAGCTTTTTAATTTTTCGAGCGATTTTTCCGCTTTATATTTTTGGGCAAAGCCCAAAATTGCGTTTATAAAAAGGACCGCGATAATAAAAAATCCATCTAGATTGTCCTTAATTACGAAAGAAAACACAGCGGCGACGATTAAAATTAAATTTATTAATCCGTAAAATTGAGAGATAAAAAGAGAAAACACAGACACCCGTTTCTTAACGGTGATTTCGTTTTTACCGTAGATTTTAAGCGCTTCTCTTGCTTGGCTTGAAGTTAATCCTTTTTCCATCTCAATTAAATTGTACCATAGAGGATTATTGAGGGTTATTTACAATTTAATTTAAATTTATTTGCATAAACATCCGAAAGAGGGGATTTTTGCTGATTCAAAATAATAGCTAAATTATAAAGTGCAGGGCAAAAATTTGGATTTATCGAAAGAATTTGTTGATAAGTTTTTTCTTCCTGCTCTGCCCATCCGGCTTTATTGAAAAAATTAGCGAATCTAAAAAGGGGAGTAATTTCTTTTAATCCTAGATCCTCTACTTTAAAATTATTTTTGTTGGTATTAAATTTGTCGATTATTGTTTTGTTCTCAGAGTTGTTTTTTAGAGCGATAAAAACATTTTCGTCGAGATAAACGATTTTCCAATTTTCGTTATTTACGATTTGTTTTATAAATTCTCCCGCCCACGGTGTTTGGTCTGTGTGACCAAAAATAATACTATTTATATTATATTTATTGCTCTCTTTTTCAAACACCTGTTTATCATCTTGCATCGGGATGTAAACTTTTTGGAAAAAATCGATTGGGTACGCTTCTGGTCTTCCGTCCACAAAAACTTTTTCTTTCGGGAATAGACGGTATTCTAAATAACTTCCAATATCGAAATTATTAAAAATTGGACCTTTCAGCTTTTGCTCCGAGAAAAAATCAACGCCGTTTTTAACCCCTTTTTCTAAGCCGAATCCAAAAGTTCGAAATGACGATACTTGTATTATTTGCCAAATCATAATGATGATCAAAAAAACTTCCACAACTATTTTTATTAAAACTTTCCTCGAAAAGATTTTTGACGTAAGCTTATCAAATACAGAAGTTAGATTTTCTACAAATGGAATAAATGTTGCAAAAACAAACAACGGAAAATTGCGGATAGCAACTACGGCAAAATAAGTAAAAGTAACAGAAAGCATCCAATCGATCGGTTTACATTTTTTAAAATTTAGAATTAGGGTTAAAAAAAGAAAGATCGCGGAGATTTTAAAATAAACAATAGATGGTTTATTAGATATTTGTTCCAAAAAGAAAATATTTTGATTTTCCTCGATTTGATAACCGTAATTATTAAAAACATTAAACGGATAAAGCGCACCTTTTATTCCATTAGGATTAATAACGGTGACGAATAAAGACGCGATAAAGACAAAAAACAATATTACAGCATGTTTTGTAATCAGTTTTTTTCGATTAATTATAATCTCATCAACCAAGAATAACCCTAGTACTATTATTCCGGTAAAGAAATAAATATGAGTATTAACCCAAATTAGTTCGATAAAAATAAGTGAATAGATTAAGTTATTGAATTTTTTTCGGTACGAATAAAGAATGGTTGCAAATAACGATAAAAACAAAAAGCTGAAAATTTCGGGTCGGATGTCGGTTCGCTCGAAAAGAACTCTTAAATATAAAATAGAAACAATCGTTATTGGGATAATATTGTCTTTTTTCAGCGAATAAAAAAAGACCAAAGAGAAGGCAGCAATTACGACCAAGGTAGAAATAAGTAATAAACCATTAAAACCGATTAATTTTTGGATTGTAAAAAACGAAACCTCCGATAACCAGTGATGATTAATAAAAGGATAATTTGGGTAAGTATAGGAAAAAAGATTTATTTGGGGAATTAAATCATTTTGAACAATTATTTTACCCATCAAGATATGCCGTCCTAAATCTTGGGTAATCGCAGAAATCGTGTGGAAAAAACCTGTAAACAGCAAAAAAAAGGCAGAAAATATAATTGTTATTTTTAATATCCTCATAATAAGTCTTGTCGCGGTCTGTATTGAAGTGCTTCGGCAATGTGCTCGGATTTAATAAGAGGAGATTGGTCCAAATCGGCGATCGTTCGTGCGATTTTTATCGTTTTGTAGTAAGACCTCGCCGAAAGATTCATTTTAGAAACAGCGAGTCTCAAAAGTTTAATCGATTCATCTTTGAGTTTGCAAAATTCTTTAACATTTTTATTTGTCATCTCGGAATTGGAAACAATCTTTGTTTTTTTAAATCTTTTTGTCTGCATGTCGCGTCCGGCTTGAACTCTTTTTCGGATCTGTTTTGAATTCTCGGATTTTATAACATTGTCGTCGTCGGTTAATTTTTCGGTTTTTACAGCCGGGACGTCTAGATGAATATCGATCCGATCGAGCATCGGCCCAGAAACCCTTTTTTGATATCTAATAATCTGAGAAGTATTACATTTGCATTCATGCAAGGGATCGCCAAAAAATCCGCAGGGACAAGGATTCTGTGCCGCAATCAACATAAACTTTGACGGGAAAGTAATTCTTCCGTGGGCGCGTGAGATCGTTACAAAAGAATCTTCCATCGGTTGTCTTAATGCTTCTAAAACGTGCCGTTGAAATTCGGGAAATTCGTCCAGAAATAAGACGCCCCGGTGGGCGAGTGAAATCTCTCCGGGTTTTGGGACTGTTCCTCCGCCGATTAGGCCGATATGGGAAGTTGTGTGATGGGGATTTCTAAACGGCCTTGTCGTTATGATCGAATTTTTGTCTAAAATCCCAGCGATGCTGTAAATTTTTGTGACCTCTAGTGCTTCGTCGTAAGTCAGTTTTGGAAGAATCGACGGGAGGGTTCTTGCGATCATCGTTTTTCCGGCACCCGGCGGGCCTTTTAATAAAATGTTGTGAGAGCCAGTCGCGGCGATTTCAAACGCGCGTTTTGCTTTTTCCTGGCCTTTAATATCTGTCATATCGAGAGCAAAAACTTCGCTTTTCAAAAAATTGTTAAAAGATAAATGTTTTTGAGGGACTATCGATTTTTGATCGGTCAAATGTTTAAAAAGCGATAAAAGACTAGACACGGGATAAACCGTAATTTTATCGATGACCGCGGCCTCTCTGGAATTAATTCCCGGTAAAAAAACGCGTTTTATTTTTTTCTCTTTTGCCATTAAGACTTGCGGCAAAACTCCGTTTGTGTGTCGTAGTCTTCCATCTAAAGAAAGCTCTCCCATAAAAATCGCGTCATCAATTTTTGCGTTTAACTGACCTGATGCGATTAGAATTCCTAGTGCGATCGGAAGATCGTAGGACGGTCCTTCTTTTTGAAGATCTGCAGGCGCTAAATTAACCGTAATTCTTCGGCTCGGAAAATCCGCGCCCGAATTTTTAATCGCGGATCTCACTCTTTCTCTCGCTTCCTCGACCGCTTTGTCGGGGAGTCCGACGATCGTAAAACTCGGTAATCCTTGTGACGCAATATCTACTTCAACTTCCACCGGTACTGCATCGAGTCCGACAACTGCTGAGGAGTTAACTTTTGCTAACATCCCTTATATGCTAGCATTTTTTTATTTCTTTATGCTTACTAAATATTTTTTAAAGAGTGTTTCCGTTGTTTTGATAATATTTTCTTTGTTTTTTGGATCCGACTCTGCCACCAAAACAGCAACTTCATATAGCATTTTAGGCGGGATATCTAACCATTTTCCATTTAACCTTAAAAAAACCAAAAGGCTCATTACGGCAATTCTTTTGTTTCCATTAACAAATGGATGATTCTTTATTAGCGAATAAAATAATGCAATCCCCTGAGAGACTAATGTCGGATAGAGTAACTTTTTGTCAAAAGTCTGTTTAGGCAGTGCAAGTGAGGATTCTAAAAGAGATTTTTCTCTTGTGGAATAATCAGGAATTGGCTCATCAAAAGTCATGAGTTCTCGGGTGAGATTAAAGCAAATAAACTCAAAATCCTCGGGCCCTATCCACTTAGGCTTCGGCAAGTCTTTTGAAGGTTTCGCCATATTGTTTAAAACCTTGTTTGACAGCCCTTTTTATCAATATTGCTTTTTTGGGATTATTCTTCTCATAATTTTTAACCATTTTTTTAGTCATAGAAATATTATACCAGATTAAGTTCTATTCCGAAACTGCCTAAGAATTCACCTTAGCGAGCATACTATTAATAATATATCAATTTTAAAATTCTGGCTTATATTTATCAAAGCGATATATTACAATCTTAGCTAATTCATGGTTGTTAAGAAGAGATTTGACTATTGAATAGTAAGTAAGATAATCGAACTAAGCAAAGTGGAAGCTGCGATTTAGATCGCTATGTGTATAATGGATTTGAGTCGCTAGGCAATCGGGTTACTAGTTCATATTCTTTTGTCTTTCCTCGTACATCCAAATGTATGCCTACTGCCTTTTCATGTGGTTCGCGTTTAACGTTGTACTCAATATTAAATACACGGAGTTTTTCGAGTAATGCAATTATCTTAAAAGTGAAGTAGTCCTTTTTATTAAAGCCGCATTCTGTTTGTCCGACTTTGTTTAATTCTGGGATATTAAAAATAACTGTTTCCTTTGCTACTCTAATCATTTCGAGAATCGATGTTATTGCTCCTTCTCGATTTTGCGCATAATAAGGTAGTCCAAAACAACTCACGGCAACGTCGAAAGAACTAGATAAAAAAGGTAAACCGGCTGTACCGTCTCCGCAGATAATTCTATTGGGATGTTTTTTGTTAGCCCTCAAAAGTGCTTCTTGGTCTCCTCTCACAAGGCTAGTCATAAACGGCCCATGTTTTTTTTCCATTCTTTGAAAATCATCTTCCGAATATGCGGGAAGTATATCGAATCCATATATATCAAGGCCCGGAATCTCCTCGGAGACTGAACGCGCAGCTCCGCAACACACGTCCAGTATCTTCCTGCCTTCTAATTGTTCTTGCCTATCGATCTGAAGAGCTCCAACTGCAGTTTCGTAATTAAAGTCAAAATGTCTAGACATCGGATATCCCTTTAATTCAATTGTCATCGCGGAAGTATATATTAGGGCCTACAGATTGTCAATTTTTTATAAATAGGTAGTTAAGATATTTTATCTGAGATTAAGAGTGTTTCCTTTGTAGATTAAGTTTTTGGGCTTTATAACAACCTTCTTTTCGCCTTTTTCGACATATCCGGCGACAATGCCTTTGAAATTATTTTTTTCGACAATTTTCTGTGCTTTTTTAACATCCTTTTCGGAAAGAAAAATAGCGTAGTCCATGCCCATATTAAATGTTTGATACATTTCGTAATCGGATAAGTTTGCGTGTTTTTGTATAAATAAAAATAACTCTTGGGGCTCAAAGATATTCTCTATGATGTATGTAAAGTTTTGTCTAGCCCTCATAACTTTTCTTAATCCATGGCCTGTTATATTGGAAATGTAGTGAATCTCAATTCCGTTATCGATTAAATCCTGAACAAGTTTTGCGTAGATATTGCTTTTTTTAAGTAATTCTTCTCCGTACATTTTTCCGTTTTTTAATTTTGTCGCGTAACCTTTTGGCAGTTTTTTAGCGATCGCCCGTGCGAGGGATAATCCGTTTGCATTTATCCCGTTACTTTTTAGTAACAAAATTCTGTCTCCCTGTCTTAATTTTTTATCGGTAATTAAATTATTTTTATTAGAAATTATTCCAACAGCCGATCCGCCCAATTCGCATGTTCCGGGGACTATAATATCTTTCATTGTCGGTGTTTCTCCTCCTCCCCATGTGGCACCGCTAATATCACAGGCCGTTTTCCACCCTTTAATTAAATCTCTCATCCGGTCTGTATCCTCCAGCCAGCTATTATCCTGTATAGCCCAATAGGCATGTAAAACAAGTGGTTTGGCTCCCACGGTTATAAGGTCGTTAATAATAGTGGCTACCGTATCGTGTCCGATAATGTCATAATAAGTTTTGCCCGTAGTTTTCCTCATCCCGTCGGCGACTAAATTTTTAGTACCGAGTCCTTCGATAACAGATGCCATTAATGTTTTTCCCTGTTTCCAGACAAATGCTGATTCCCCCCGGGTATCCGATATCTCCTCAAATCCGTGAGTATTTAAATTTAAAGATGTCTTTTTCGCAGCGGTTTGTGCGAGTTTTTTAATTGGATCTTTCGTGTCGTAATTGTCTCCGACTTGAGAATAGGTTATAGATCTTGGTTTTCTCATAATCTTTCTAAAATAAAATTCATCCTTTTTTCAATGGACATCTTTGGTACCCTGATTACTTTTAGACCGAGTTCAACGTAGCTTTTTTCTAAAAGCTCTTCTAAAAGAATTGCTTCTTCTTGACTTTCGGTTCTTGAATAATCGGTTTCATATTTAAGAAGCTCCATCAAAAAAATCTTTTTATAATAACAATTTTTAAGGCTACTTTCTAATAATTTATCTTTTTTTACTCCGCAAAGTTTCATATATGCAGTGCTATCCGGAATTCCCCGTTCCATAAAAACTTGCTGTTTTTTGGGTAATTTTTTCTCAAAATCAATTTTTAAATTTAATATCTTTCTTTGAAAACTGATTTCGTTTTTTCTAATTTCTGATAATGTTTTCCCTTTTTTCATTTCTTGGTCAATATAAATCCTGGCCCATTCGTAATAGACTTTATAACCTCTTTTTTCGAGTTTCTCAAGAAGCGTTGTCTTCCCGGAACACGGAGCGCCTGTTATAACGTACCAGTTTTTTCTCATCTCTCTTTGGCCCATGCAGGACGATATCTCGCCTCAAGATTATCTGGCAATAAAACATCTGTTTCTTTACCGTGTTCTCTCGTCCCAAAGATGTCTGATAGCGGTCTACCGTCGAGTAAATCTTTTCTTTGTTCTAAAGTATCAATAACAGCCTCCCATGGTGTATTGGGATACAAATAAGTGTGATCTATTTTGCCGTGAAAACCCATTGTTAAATCCTTACCTATATCATCTCCTATATATATCATTCTTTGTCTTGTTTCCTGAGCATTAGTTATAAAATTATCATTCTCTGGTGCTAAACCTTGTTGTCTCAGCCATTTATAATGCGTTAAAGCAAGAGGAAGCATTCCAGGCTTAAATCTTCTTTCGATTTCTTTGGGATATATTCTTATCCTTATATCATCTTCAGTCACCATCACATCCGGGTGCGGGAGTCCCCAAAGATCAAAAGTTTTTTTGATAAACAAATCATGACCAGATGAAATAACAGCAAAATCTATTGGCATTCCTTCTTTTTTCAAGGCTTTAAATCTTTCAAAAAAATACAAAACACCCTCGCATGGCTGCGGCCAAGCATCTCCGTTTTTATTACCGATTTCGCTAACTAAATATTTTAATTTTTGAGCTACTAGCATCCGAGTCATAATATTTGTCATCGATTCATGAGTCCATGTTTTCCCATCTCTTTCGGCTTCGCTAAGATAAGGTTGTAGCTCTTGCCAATTAGCTAGATAGAAATTATGGGCCGATTCAATAATTTCTCCAGTCACTCTAATATTATCTTCTTTTTGCCATTCGTATAGATAATTTTTAGGAGAAAATATTCTAAAAATCTTTGCTACGACTTCAGAAGGCGTGTCATTTGTCTCACTAAAAAGATCATATATATGGGAGCCATACCAGCCAAAAATAGCATTAGTTGCTAATTCATAAGCTTTTCGAACGTCCATATTATTCGGACTTGGCCAAAAAGTATTAAATAATGTTCCGTCAAAATCACTCGCCAATAAATAACGAGGACCTGCATTTTTTTGTTCGCGCGTTGTTACATTATTCATAATTTTTATGTTTGTTTTACAAAATTAATCATATTTTCAAAAATGGGGAGGCCTTGAGGTTTTTTCCGCCTTTCGGCAAGATTTAATCTTCTCCAGTTTGGATACTGCTCTCTAAAAACAAATCTTTCCGGGTGGGGCATGAGTCCCAAAATCCGTCCGCTTGAATCACAAATTCCTGCGATCGCATTAATTGCTCCGTTAGGATTTAAGGGATATCTTTGAGTTTGTTTTCCTTCTTTGTCTACATAGCGGAAAACAACAAGATTTTCGTTTTCGATTTTATTTAAAACATTATTTCCGGCGTAGAATTTTCCTTCACCATGGGCCACTTGATAAGAAACCCTTCGTTCCTCAGGGTAAACTCCATTAAGGAAAATACAGCGAGAATTTTTTTCTACCTTAAGGTTTACCCACCTGCATTCAAAATGTCCGGAATCATTATTCGTAAGGGTTGCTTCCATTTTTCCTAATTTTCCAAAAGGTAAAAGTCCGGTCCTAATAAGAACCTGAAAACCATTACATATACCGATCGTTAAAGTGTCTTTTTTCCCCGTAAATTTTTTAAGTTCTTCCGCAAAATAAGAAGTCAATTCAGTCGCTAAAATTTTTCCAGAGATTACGTCGTCGCCGTAGGAAAAACCTCCGGGAATTGCCAATATCTGAAAATTATTAAACTTTTCTTGTTTTGATCTGAGCTCATTTACGTGGACAATTCTTGTATTTCCACCTGCTAGTTCGAAAGCGAATGCAGTCTCCTGGTCGCAGTTTGTACCGTCTGTCTTTAAAACTAATACTTTTGGTTTTATTTTCATATTTTTAAAATATTTTTTTCATCGGATCCTGCCATGATTTTTTTAATTCATCAATATTTTCTTCAAAAAGATTATTATTTCTTTTTTTCACAAGGATTGTTTTTTCTTTTTTTGTTTTCCCTAAAATCACAAAAGCAACGCCTTTAAAAATTTGTTTGGCAATATTTTGGTTTTCAACTTCGATCACAAAACAGCCGGCGCTTTCGCTAAAAAGAGCATAGTCTAATCTGTGTTTTCCGAAAATATCAATGTCGATTTCTGCTCCAAAGTTTCCGCCGGCACACATCTCAAAAATTGCGGTGATTAGTCCTCCTTCGCTTATATCGTGAACGGATAAAATTTTATTTCCTTGGATGCCCTTATAGATCGCGTTAAAAATCTTAGGGAGTTTTTTTAAATTTACCTCTGGAACTGTGTCTCCTTTAATGTTGTTCAAATCGAAATAAATTGATCCGCCCATATTTTTAAAGTCAATTTCTCCAATAAGACAAATAACAGATCCGTCTTTTTTAAAATCAGAAGAAGCAGTATCTTTGACATTCTCGATTTTCCCAAAAACGGAAATGCATAAAACCGGCGGAATTTTTATAATTTTTCCATCTTTCCCCCTGTATGTTGACGAAAGACTATCTTTGCCGGAAACAACAGGCAGGCCTAAAGCTTTCATAAGATCAATGACCGCATCGACAGATTTGTCCAAAGACCATAAAGATTCGTTGTCCGGGAAGGGCCAGATATAATTATTTATTATGGCGGAATTTTTATAATTTCCTCCAACTGCAACATAGTTTGAAAATGCTTCTACCCCCGCCCAAATACTCCCGCGATACGGGTCGATATTATTCAAAATGGGATTTAATCCATGGGAAACAATCATTCCGTATTGTTTTTTAAGAATGGGTTTTATAACAGCGGCATCATTTGGTCCGTCGAAATTTTCTCCGGCAAATGGCTGCATAGAATTTGTTCCCTGAACAGAATGATCATACATCCTGACAACGGGTTCTTTAGAGCAAATATTTTCGTGGGATAAAACTTTTTTTAAAATACTTATCCATTCTTTTTTCGTTTTTGGTAAATCCGGATTTTTTGATATTTTTTTGTTTTGAAGCTTTTGTGAGGCAGTCATTTCCCTTTGGGGAAGGCCGTTATGCAGAAATTTCAAATCCAGATTACAGATGAGTTCTTTTCCATAAAATACTTTTAATTTTTTACTGCCATCGAATTTTCCGAGCACAGTTGCTTCCACATTGTATTTTTTGCAGATTTTTAAAAATTTATTAAGTTTATTCTTGGAGACTGAAGTCACCATTCTTTCCTGAGATTCTGATATCCATATTTCCCAGGGGGAAAGTCCCTGATATTTCAACGGTGCTTTGTCAAGGTTTACACTTACTCCTATTTCTTGTCCCATTTCTCCGATCGCTGAAGAAAATCCTCCGGCCCCACAATCCTGAATAGCTCTTATTAAATTAGCATCTCTTGCTTCTAATATTGCATCGAACGTCCGTTTTTCTTCAATAGCGTTCCCGATTTGAACAGCAGAAGAATTAACGTTGATCGTGTCATGGGTCATTTCGCCCGAGGAAAAAGTTGCACCGTGAATTCCATCTCTTCCGGTTTTTCCACCGACTGCAATAATAAGATCTCCTTTTTTTGGTTCACCTTTTTGGGCATATTTTTTTGGAATAATTCCATACGCTCCAACAATGACTGTCGGTTTTGCCCGAAAATCATTATGGAAATGAACGGAGCCGTTATTAGTCGGAATTCCCATTCGATTTCCATAATCTCTTACTCCCGCAACGACCCTCTTAAGAAGATACGATGGGGGAAGACAACCTTCTGGAAGTGTTTTTAAATCCATATTTGGTTTTGCAAAACAAAAGATGTCTGTTGACGCAATTGTTTTTGCCCCTTTTCCTGTTCCCAAAATATCTCTAAAAACTCCTCCACTACCTGTCATTGCGCCGCCGTAGGGCTCTATCGCAGAAGGACTATTATGAGTTTCTACTTTTCCACAAATTCCCATTCCGTCGTAAAAATCAATAACCCCTGAATTATCGATAAAAGCGGAAACGATATTTTTTTTATGTTTTAGCGCTTCTTTTTTAAGACGCGTCATTAAGGGTTGTTTTTGTTTTCCGTCAATAGTCAAGCGAGCTTTAAATGTTTTATGGGCACAATGTTCGCTCCATGTCTGGGCTATAGTTTCTAGTTCACAATCGGTTGGATCCCGCTTTATTCTCACAAAATAATTTTGAATAATTTTCATTTCCTCAAGATTTAAGAAAAGCTTGTCTTTTGAGAGTCTTAGTAATTCATCATCGCCCATTTTTCTAATAGGAATTGTTTGGGTTTTGCCAATAGCGCCTTTTATGACCAGTGTTTTTGGCGGAATTCTAACTATATGTTCAACAATTGGATTTAGCAAGTTGAGTTTTTTAATAATCTTCTCAACTTTTTCTTTTTTAATTTCTCCATAAAACAGATATTCGATACTTGAATCAACAGCTAATGGTTTAATACCTAAGTCACGAGCGGCTTTAAATATCGATGAAACTTCCGGATTCATGACTCCCGGCTTATAAGATATCTCAAAAATGTGGCTTGCTCCATTTATAAGAGATTTATTAAGGGAGTATTTTTGGTTTATATTTTCGCTGAATAACTTCTCGGCGAGTATTTTTGCTTGATTTTGACTTATGTTTTCTAGGCGGTATATCTTTACGCATCTTACTTTTTTGAGATTATTTAATTTATAAGATTTGCTTATCTCGCGATAAAGATTGTTGCCCGATAAGTCCTGACCCTCATCGGTAGAAGAAACTCTAATTGTTTGAATCATCTTTCTTTTAATCGAGGGCAGTTAAATTGTTTTTGATTCTTTTTTGAATATTTTTAATATTCTCTGCTTTAAATTTTTTACCGGTTATCTTCTCGTAAATTCCGATATATCTTTCAGCTATTTTTGCGATAAATTCTTTTGGCATTTTTGGAATTTTTCCCTCTCCCGTGTATCCGTGTTCTTTAAACCAGATTCTCATAAATTCTTTATCAAAATTTTCGGGTTCCAGGCCGTTTTTAAAACGGGAAAGATAAGATTTTTTAATCCAAAATCTTGAAGAGTCCGGCGTATGAATTTCGTCTATCAACATCAGTTTTCCATTATAGAGACCAAACTCGTATTTTGTGTCAACTAGAATTATTCCGGCTCTTGAGCAAATTTTTTCTCCCCGCGCGAATAACCCAAGCGCCGCTTTTTCCATTTCTGTATAGAGTTTTTTGGGCACGATTTTTCTTTTTATAATTTCATCCCTTGTCAATCTTTCGTCGTGGCCGGTTTCGGCTTTCGTTGTCGGAGTAATAACCGGTTTTTTTAATTTTTGATTTTTTTTCAAACCTTCAGGGAATTTTATACCGTAAATAATTCTTTCTCCATTATTGTAAGCGGTCCAAATAGATGTCGACGTGACTCCGCTTATGTATCCTCTGACTACCATTTCGACTGGGATAATCTTGCAGCTTTTAACGATCATTACGTTTGGATCAGGGGCGGAAATAAAATGGTTTGGGACAATGTCTTTTGTTTTTTTAAACCAAAATTCGCTGAGTCCTGTAAGGACCTGTCCTTTAAAAGGCACCAGACTCAAGATTTTATCGAAGGCCGATTGACGGTCTGTTGTAATAATTATTCTTTTGCCTTTTTTTACATAATAGTCTCTGACTTTGCCTTGGTTTTTTTTGCCGAAAGATTTGGGCAGAGTTACGGTTGATAGGGCATTTGGAATGTTTTTAATGATAGTTTTTTGGTCGATCATTTTGTTTCCAGATATTTTTTCCATCCAAGAGTATCTATTTTTTTTGCTTTTTTTTCAACACCTAAAGCAAGATTTTTTTTATAATCTATTAATTTTTTCTCCAGTCTTTTATCAGAAGTTGCCAGAATTTGAAGCGCCAAAAGTCCAGCGTTTCGAGCATTGTCGATACCAACCGTAGCAACAGGAATTCCGGGAGGCATCTGCACAGTTGAGTAAAGAGAGTCGATACCGGAAAGGGCGCCAGATTTTAGAGGAACTCCGATAACGGGAAGAGGAAAATTAGCAGCAACTGTCCCCGCTAAATGGGCGGCAAGTCCTGCGCCGGCGATAATAACTTTAATACCCGAACCATAAAATTTTTTTATATTTTCGATCGTTAGTTTTGGGGATCTGTGAGCAGATGAAACCGTTAGTTCGTAATCAACGTCAAATTCTTCTAAAACTTTTGCCGCGTCAGACATAGTAGTTAGGTCTGAATCAGACCCCATTATAATTCCGACAGACGGTTTTCTCATATAACTATATTTAGATTATTAAAAAGAGTTTGTCAATAAGTAAATAAATTATTTTTTAGTTTTTTGTAATTTTTTAATAAATTGTCGGGTTCTTTCTTCGGCAATTCCGATATGATCCTTGGGGTTAAAGAAGCTCTTAATACTTTCTTTTGGGATATATTTTAAAACTCTTCTATCTTTTTCTAAAAGATCGATTAAATTGTTTTTTTCTCCTTTGGAAATATTGTTCCAGGAGATCATCGAATTTTCTCTGATAATTTCGTGTACTTCCTGACGATCGGCGCCATTTTTTACAAGCTCCATCATCAAGTTTTCCGTCGAAGAAAAAATTCCGTATTTTTGTAAATTAAAATCGATAACGTTTTCAAAAACAACGAAATCTTTAATGATAGAATTTGTTGTCGTTAAACACTCATCAATCGCCAAAAAACTTTCGGGTAAAAAAATACGTCGATTGGCTGAATCATCCAATGTTCTTTCCAAAAGAGTTAATGCCGGATTGCTCCACGCAACATTTAGCAAAGACGAAAGATATCGGCATAAAGAGCAGACTTTCTCGGCTTTATCGGGATTTTTTTTAAAAGGCATTGCGGATGAGCCGACTCTTTTTTGACTTCTTGGTTCTGACCATTCACCGAAGTTTGGCGATTGCATAATGCGAAGATCAAAGTTAAATTTGTGAAGAGACTGGGCGATGTTTGCAAGACAAACAATAACAAACCAGTCGATCTTACGGGGATATGTTTGACCGGAAACAATTATAGTATCGAGATTAAGATTTTTCATAATTTCTTTTTCTAATTCAAAAGCGGATATTTTTTTGCCCCTTAGAAGTTTTTGATAACTCGCAGAGGTTCCAACGGCTCCTTTAATCCCTTTTCCTTTTACAAATTTTTCGATTATTTCGATAAACTCTAAATCCCAAAGTAAATCCTGGGCGTAGACGGATAATCTGTATCCTAAAGTCGTTGGCTCGGCGGGTTGCAAATGTGTATATCCCATACAAATAGTATCCCGATATTTTTTTATCTGTATCGAAAAATTTTGCAAAAGTTCATTTAATTTATTTTTTATTAAAATTATGGCTTCTCGGATTTGAATAATTTCTGCGTTATCGGTAATATCTGTCGATGTTGCTCCCAGGTGAATTTTTCCGCCGCCTATTTTGCATTGTGCTGCGAATGTTTTGATTTCGGCCATAACATCGTGATAAATTTCTTTTTCTATCTTGTGGGCTTTTTCAATATCGATGT
>JAMDAA010000014.1 GCA_023484045.1 Patescibacteria group bacterium | reverse complement strand
GCTGTGTCTTCGTAATTTTGAGATAAGTGGGTTCTATTTCTATCGATCAACGCAAATAATTCACTCGAATCTTCTAGAGAATATTGTCTCAACGTAACTTCTCCGTCTGACGAAGCTAACTCAATTAGTCCTATTTCTACTGCGGATTGTTGTGTCAATCTTTCTTGCGTATTCACGATGGATATTATATCAGGAAATTATAAATTTTACCGACTTTTAGTATTCCTCAAGAGTAGAGGTGTCGCCGACGGGAAGGCCGAGTTCTTTCGCTTTTAGAACTCTTCGCATTATTTTTCCCGATCTTGTTTTTGGGAGTTTGTCGATAAACTCGACTTCCCTCGGATATGCGTGTCCGGCTAAATGTTTTTTAACATATAAACTCAACTCATTTTTTAACTTTTCTGAAGGTTTAACACCTTGTTTTAAAACAACAAAAGCTTTAATAATTTCTCCGCGTAGTGCATCGGGTTTTCCGATCACTCCCGCTTCAATAACACCCGGGTGTTCGACCAAAACACTTTCGACTTCAAACGGCCCGACCCGTTCTCCGCCTGTTTTAATCACGTCATCGGCCCGACTTAAAAACCAGAAGTATCCGTCTTTGTCTTTCCACCCGCGGTCACCCGAAATATACCAGCCGTTTATAAAATAAGATCTGTATTTTTGTGGTCTTCTCCAAATAGATTTCATTAAAGACGGAAATCCGGGTCGAAGGGCAATGTTTCCTTCTTTTTTTACTGGTAATATACGTCCTTTGTCGTCGACGATATCCGCAATTACTCCGGGGAAAGGTCTACCCATCGATCCGGGTTTAATATCCATGCTCGCAATATTTACGATGCACATCGCGCCCGTTTCTGTCTGCCACCAAGTATCATGGAACGGGAGTCCGAAGGCTTTAAGGCTCCAGATAACAGCTTCGGGGTTTAACGGTTCGCCGACGCTTGCTAAATGCCTAAGCGGCGATAAATCAAATTTTTTAACAACATCAGGCGCGGCCATTAACATTCTTATCGCGGTAGGTGCTGTGTACCAGACCGTAACTTTGTAATCCTGAATTATTTTATACCAACGGGAAGGATCAAACCTTCCGTCAAAAACCACAGTCGATGCGCCGTTTGCCCAAGTCCCTAAAATTTCGTAGGCGATTCCTGTTACCCAGCCGGGGTCTGCCGTACACCAGTAAACATCATTCTCTTTTAAATCCAAAACCCATTTGGCAGTAATATATTGCTGTAAAATCGCGAAATGTTTATGAATTACGCCTTTTGGTTTTCCGGTCGTGCCGGATGTATAGAGCATAAACGCCGGGTCATTTTTTTGCATATATCTTATTTTAAATTCTTTATCCATTTTTACCATTTCTTTAGCAAAATAAATTATTTTTTCTCCTTTCGGTAGAGCTTTTGCGTTTCTTTCAACAATTATTATTTTTTTAAGATGGGGGAGCGATCTTAATATTTTTTGAACGCGGGGATAAAGAATCGAATCCGTGACTAAAATTTTTGCCTCGCTGTTTTCAAGACGATCAAGAAGCGCTTTTTCCTGAAAAGCCGAAAACAAAGTACCCGCGATCGCGCCGGTTTTTAAGATCCCCAAAAATGCGACAAAAAGTTCAGGAATTCTTGGGAGAAATAAAAAAACCCGTTCGCCTCTTTGCACGCCGGTTTTTATCAGTAAATTTGCGAATTGATTGGACAATTCAGAAATTTGGGTAAAAGTATATTGTTCTTTTGAACCGTTGTCGCTCTCGTAATACAGCGCAATTTTATTCTTTTTATCTGTGTTTCGGTGTTTGTCGATCGCGATATAGGCGGCATTTAAGATATTTCCTGACTCTTTTGCGAGTTCTTTTTCGATTTGGGTCCATGAAAAATTTCCATACGTCTTTCCGTAATCGGGTAAATTCGTAAGCGATTTTTGAAGCTTTGTTTTTTTGATCGTTTTAAACTTCATTGCATTTAGGGAACATCATGGGAATTCGAGCGAATTTCTTTTCCAGCGGTATTTCCGTTTTCATCGATCTTATAAATATAAATTTCTCCTAATCCGATCTCAATATTCTGTATATTCTCATTACTTATATTTTCGAGGTATTTAACAAGCGCCCTAATACTATTTCCGTGGGCGACGATGATTACATTTTTTCCCGATTTCAATTTTGGTAAAATTTCGGTTTGGTAATAGGGGACAACCCGATTGTAAACATCCTTCAGCGACTCCCCTTGCGGAATCACGAAGTCCCAGGATCTCCTGATTGTTAAAAATCGTTCGTCTCCGACTTCTTTTTTTATATCCCATTTGTTTTTGCCAGTGTAAATTCCGTAGTCCCTTTCATTCAAAGCCTTGTTTTCTATAATTTGAATATTTGTAAGACCTAATGATTGAAGAATAATTTCGAGCGTTTCTTTTGACCGCGAGAGTAACGACGTATAGGAAAGATTAATTTGGAGATCTTTTAGAAGCTCTGCGGAGCCTTCGGCTTGCAAACGGCCGTTTTCACTGAGTGGAATATCGGTAAGCCCTGTCCAAAGGCCTTTTGCGTTCCATTCCGATTCGCCGTGACGAACTAAAATCAGATTTGCCATATTATTTTATTCCTAGGTTTTGGGAAATCGTTTTTATTTGTTTTTCTATTTGTAGTAGTCTGTTGTATTTAACAACCCTTTCGCCCCGTGCGGGCGCGCCGAATTTTACGTAATCAGCAGATGCTGCGACGGAAAAATCGGCGATAAAATCATCCGTCGTTTCGCCGGACCGATGAGAAACAATAATTTTAAGACCTGCGGCCCGCGCGACTTCTACGACCGCTAAGGCCTCTATTACTGTCCCGATCTGGTTTGGTTTAATAATAATTCCGCTTATCGCTTTTTTGTCGATCGCCATTTGAAGTCTGTAAGGATTAGTCACCGTAAGGTCATCGCCGACAACGATCGTACTTTTAGAAACTTGAGTCGAGATTTTTTCCCAAGCCTCCCAGTCATCTTCGCTCAACGGGTCTTCGAGATATAAAAAATTAAATTGTTTATTTAATTCAATATAGTAAGAGATTAAATCATCAGAAGACAGCGCCATCGACTTATCTTTTATTTGGTATTGTTTATTTTTATAAAAACTGTTCGCGGCAGCATCCAGGCCGAAAAATACGTCAAAACCGAATTTGTATTGAGTTTGGTCGATCGCATCTTTTAAAAGCAGCAAGGCATCCAGATTGTTTGAGACATCGGGCCCGAATCCGCCTTCGTCTCCGACAAGAGTCGAAAAACCTTTTTGTTTTAAAACATTTTTCAGTTCGTGATAAATCGATACGCCGATTTCGAGCGATTCACTGTACAGTTTTGACGTTGCCGGAATTAATAAAAATTCTTGGATGTCAAGGTTGTTCCCGGCCGCATGCGCGCCTCCGTTTATTAAATTAAAAAGGGGATTTGGGATTCGAAGTGCGATATTTTCCCGTTTCACAAATTGTCTTATGTAAAGAAAAAGTGGCAATACAGAGCTTTTTGCAGCCGCTTTGCAAACTGCCATCGAAACAGGCAAAATACTGTTTGCGCCGAGCCTGCCTTTATTTTGGGTGCCGTCGAGTTCGATCATCGCACGGTCGATTTCCTGCTGTTTCGTTGCTTCGATTCCGGTAATTGCAGGCGCGATCACTTTTTGAATATTGTCGATCGCTTTAATAACTCCCAATCCCTTATATCTCTTTTCGTCGTGGTCTCGGATTTCAACTGCTTCGTAACTCCCGACAGACGCACCGCTCGGAGAAGAAGCGCTACCGGTTGCGCCGTCGGACAATACTACCGTGGCCTCGACCGTCGGGTTTCCGCGCGAATCGATTATTTCATTAGCGAATATCTGTTTTATTTTTGCCATACGTTAATTATAAAACGATTTTTTTCTCGCATTCCGACACGATTCGTCTTGTGTTTTCGACAGCATCCCTTGACACAGAAACGCTTGTTATTCCCCATTTGACCAATTTTTCAACTAAGTTTGGATACATCGAAGGTGCCTGACCGCAAATCGAAGAAGTGATACCATGTTTATGGCAGGTTTTTACAGTGTTTTCGATCGCCCAGAGCACCGCCTCGTCTTGTTCATTAAATTCGTGTGCGACTTCGCTGTTGTCGCGGTCGGTACCTAAAATAAGCATCGACAAGTCATTTGAGCCGATCGACACACCGTCGATTCCGGCGTAAATAAATTTATCAAGAAGTATAACATTCGACGGGATTTCGACCATCATCCAAAGGCGAAAACTACTGCTTCGGTAAAGACCGGCAGAGGAAATTATTTTTTTAACCAACACTAATTCTTTTACAGTTCTCACAAACGGGAGCATAAGCCAAAGATTTTTATATCCTCTTTTTTCCCGTACTTTTTTTATCGCTTCGAGCTCTAATTCAAAAACCACAGGATCGTTGATATACCTAAAAACTCCTCTGTAGCCGAGCATCGGATTTGGTTCAACCGGTTCGTAACTTTTTCCGCCGACAAGGTTTCTATACTCATTTGTTTTAAAATCCGACGCGCGGTACACAACCGGCCGCGGATTAAACGCATTGCAAAAAACTTCGAGTTGATCTGCGAGTTTATTAATAAATTCGTGGCGCTTTCCGTCTTTTATCATTTTTTTCGGGTGAACGCCGATCCCTGCCATCATAAATTCTGCTCTTAAAAGTCCGACGCCGTCGGTTTGCAAAGCAGCAGCTTCTTTTGCAAATTCGGGTTCAGCCAAATTAACGTAAACCTTTGTTTTTGTCTTAATAAATTCACGGGGTTGCTGCATGGATATTGGCATCGAAGAAAGCTGAAAACCGCCCTTGTATATTTCTCCGGACAATCCGTTTACCGTAACGATCATTCCGTTTTTTAGAATTTTTGTCGCCTTTTCTGTACCCACAACAGCCGGAATTCCGAGTTCTCTCGAGACGATCGCGGCATGAGAAGTACGACCTCCTTCGTCGGTCACGATCGCCGACGCTTTTTTCATCGCCGGAACATAATCTGGATTTGTTTGTTTTGTGACCAGAACATCACCTGTCAGCACTTTGTCGATTTCTTTTTCACTATGCAAAATTTTAACCGGGCCCGATTTGATCCCGGGACTCGCAGGACTTCCTTTAAGGATAATTTCGTGGTGTTTTTCTTCCTCTATAACCGCCGATTTTTGCTGTTTTTCGTCTCTTTTCTTTGTACTAATCGTTGTTATCGGTCGGGTTTGAACAAGATATATTTTATTTTTTTCGATCGCCCACTCGGCATCCTGGGGAAAATAATAATGGTTTTCGAGTTTTTTACCTAATTTTGCGATCTCGATAATTTCGGAGTCTTTAATTTTTTGTTTTTTACCGACCCGAGCCGATATTTTTACAGATTTATTCAGGTGACCGACTTTTTTAAGTAAAATGGTTTGCTCGGAAATATTTTTTACGTTTATTTTAAAATCGTGCTTTGAAACCTCGTAATGATCGGGCGTAACTTCTCCTTGAACGATAAGCTCGCCCAAGCCGTAAATCGCTTCGATCACGATTTTTGTTTTATCGTTTGTAACAGGATCGACCGTAAACATTATTCCGGACGACTCTGACTCGATCATTTTTTGGACAACTACAGCGATTCCGATTCTGAAATGATCAAAATGATTTTCGTGCCTGTAAAAAATCGCCCGCGCGTTAAAAAGTGACGCCCAGGATTCTCGTACTTTTAGAATTAAATTCGCGTCGCCTTTGACATTTAAAAAAGTTTCCTGCTGACCGGCAAACGATGCTTGAGGTAGGTCTTCGCTGGTTGCAGACGAACGTGCGGCGACCAGTGCGTCTTTAAAAACTCCTCCGAGTCTTCTGTAAAAACCAAAAATTTGTTTTCTTAATTCATCAGAAACCGGCGCGTGGATGATCAATTTTTTAATGTGTGTTGACACTTCATTTAGCGAATTCGGATTATTGTAATTAACGGTATTCAATAAATGTTTTATTTTTGTCGCGAGATTGTTTTCCTTAATAAACGCGTAATAAGCTTTAGAAGTAACAATAAATCCATTCGGAACCGGAAATCCCGCGCGAGTCATTTCCCCGAGATTTGCGCCTTTTCCGCCAACGAGCGGGATATCGTGTTTATCGATGTCTTTAAACTCAACAACAAAATCCGATTTATTCGGCATAAATTTATTATGGGGGGATTTGAGAAAATTATCAAGTATTATAAATAGTGGTACAATGGATTTATGGCAAAAAAGATTTCACTCAATAGCTCAATAAATTATCAAGAAGGGTCTGTAGTCAGTCGAGAAATTATTAATAAAAAAACAGGAACGGTGACTGTATTCGCATTTGATAAAAGCCAAGGTTTAAGCGAACACACGGCTCCATACGATGCATTAGTATTAGTAACAGATGGAGATGCAGAAATTACGGTTTTAGGGAAGACATATGTATTAAAATCCGGAGAAATGTTTTTGATGCCAGCAAATAATCCTCACTCTATTAAAGCGTTAACTCCTTTTAAAATGATTTTAGTAATGATAAAGTCCTAACCCATTTTTTGTGCGTCAACCCCTGGGGTTGAGCCTCAAAATGCTATTCCTTTAGCAATATCGGTTCTGTGGTGCATGTTATTGAAATAAATTACATTTTCGTTTTCGTAATTATCAGGAGCTCCGATTATTGAGTAAACGAGTTTACGCGCAGCTTTTAAATCGGGTGCAATAGCAGTCGGGCATAGAACGCGTCCACTGCTAGTTTTTATTTCGCCCTTTACTTTTTTTGTGCCGGCGTGGAAAACAACAATATTAGGATTATTAATTTTTTCAAGGCCGCATATTGTTTCTCCTGTTTCATAATATCCCGGATATCCTCCAGACGCTAAAACAACACAAACTGTAGCACCGGGGGACCAAAGGATTGGGGTTTTTTTAAGATTTCCTGTTGCGGAAGCTAAGGCCACACGAACTAAGTCCGATTTAAGGCGAGGCAATAAAACCTGAGTTTCAGGGTCACCACCTCGAGCATTAAATTCAAGCACTTTAACCCCCCCTTTGTTTTTATAAGCCCGGCGTATAAAATACCTTTATAGGGATAGCCTTTTTCTTTTAGCACATCTACCATTGGTTGAAGAATATTTCCATTGATCCATACAAGCTCTTCCGAAGAGACGAGATAATCAGGAGTCATAGTAAATGCTCCCATCCCGCCGGTATTTGGTCCTTCGCCATTATCGTATGCAGATTTATAGTCGTGAGGAATTACAGGAATAGGTACGACAATTTTTCCGTCGCAAAAGGCAAAAACAGAAGCCTCCGGACCGAATTCCCTTTCTTGCATTATTATGGCGTTTCCTGCTTCCTTAAATATTTTTTTAATCATTACGTTTCGTATAAATTCTTCGGCTTCTTCAGCTGTGTTTGCTAACGATACTCCTTTGCCCAAACATAGCCCGTCGGCTTTCATAACCGTTTTATTCCAATCGGGTTTTCTAACCGCAGCAAGGGCTTCATCGGCGCTGTAATAAAATTCAGAAGGTGGGTGAGGAATATTCATTTGCCTCATTAGTTTAATCGCTTCGATTTTACTTGATTCAATAACGCCAGCCTCTTTAGTTGGACCGAAAACGTTTTGAAATCCTTCTTCATTAAGGGCATTAGCCAAACCTGCTGCAACGGAAGCATCATTTCCAAGAATAACAAGACCGATATTATTTTGAGGATTTTTAGCAAAAGAAACGGCCATTTCAACTTCTGTATCGCCGATGTCAAGGTTTTTACCCCATCGATCTGTCCCGCCATTACCAGGAGCGACAAAGATATCATTAACGCGTCTGGATTTTCTTATTTTCCAAGCATAGGCATCTTCTCGACCAGCGTTTCCGATGATTAGTACATTAAACGGATTAGCTTCTATTCTTCCTGCCATAATTTGTCTATCTGGCTACTTTTAGTTGTTCTTTAAAGTAATCGACCCAGGGGATAAGGCTTGGGTCTTGACCGTAAAGTAAGGCTAAATATAGTGTCAAATATCCCCCAAAAGAAA
>JAMDAA010000009.1 GCA_023484045.1 Patescibacteria group bacterium | reverse complement strand
GATGAGATTACGAATCAATCTTGTAGCTATGATCAAGTAAAGGATCAAACAGATTGGTGTCGAAGCGGAAAGTGGCATTGTGAGTCATACGATTTTCCGTATCAATTCCAAAACTGGTGTAAACCCGGCGAGCATTGTTCAACCCGGCCCGGAGATAAACCGAGCGTTTGCGTTAAATGCGAGAAAAATAAAATTCTTTATAATATTGAATCTTCTCCCGATACCTATTGTCGTCGGTTTAGCGGAAATTGTAGCTCTGATTGTTCAAAATGCGATAGTAAATCGTTTGTTGCAGAATGGGTGAACAATAATTATACGGAAGCGGAAGGTTGTAAAGCGTGTGGCCCTTCGGATAATCAAAATCCGGACTTGACTGTTTCCCCTCAAATGTCCATAACTCCTACGTTTTCGCCGACTCCAACTCCGATTCCTTATAGTTGCGTAATGGATCCAGATTGCGTAAAAGAAGGTAAAAATCTTCATCTCTGCAAGCTTATCTGTACTCCAAAATAAGTTGCAATTTAACCCAGAAATTATCTACACTAAACTTAGGACTTTTTTTATGAGTTATTATTTATTATTGCCAATTGTGTTTTTAAAATTTTGGTTTTTAGAAGCGCCAAAATCGCTCTTTTCATTTTTTGCCTCAGTCAATTCTGCGTTCGATAGATTATTTTCCCTAACACTTTTGGTCAAGACTTTTTTTAAACCGTGGAAAAACGAATATAGACAAGGATTGGTTGGATTTTCGATTGGTATGGGAATGCTTATTAAAACGTGCGTAATTCTGGTTGACTTGGTATTGTTTTTGCTTTTGTTATCAGGAGAGTTAATTACGATTTTATCATTTGTTCTTTGGCCGATAGTGGCGATGTTATTTTTAATTATTTGAATTTTTGAAGTGAGAAATAGGATTTTTATGAACTTGCCCGCCCCGCTTCGCTTGGCGAGGCCGGGGAGTTCTTGAGTTTTATCAAGTAATTCAATAAATTCTAATTTCAAGGAAACTAAAGAAATATGATCGAAAACGCCAAGGTTTACTATTATTACAGAACTTTTACGTTCAGGTTATTGAGGATTTTAACTTTTACTTCGTTATTATGGACAAGCTACATCGGGTTTTCAAATAATCTTTTGGGAGTTACTGTTTGGAGACTACCTTTATTTTTTCTCTCGTTTTTTATAATATCGGAAATCTTCTTTAGATTCAAAATCGCAAAATATAAACCGTTGATTCCGGTTTTAGAAAATGACGGAAAGAATATCTTAAAATCGTTTACATTGGAAGCACTAGACGCATTGTTTTCTTCGTCAAAAACGTCTTCTGTAGTTCGGGTCCTTCTTTCTAAGAGACAAGTTAAGTTTATTTTGCAAAAGTCAGGTATTGAAAAAAACGAATTCCAATTAATCGAGATTCAAAAAGAAGAACTTACAAAGTCGGCTTTTGAGTTGGTAAAAAGCTTTAATGGAAAGCTTGTTACGACGATGGATCTTTTTGTTGCCTATCTTTTAACAACAGAACCTTCCTCAAAGCTTCTGTTTAATAAAAATTTAAAAAAAGAGGAATTAGTTCATATTTTATTCTGGGCAAGATACGATTTTTCTTTTGAAGAAAATCCAAAACCCCGTCGCGTTAAATTTTGGGGGGAAGGAATCGGAGAAGACTGGGTAACAGGATGGACTTTGGAAACAAAAAAATACACGATGGATATAACTTCTCAAATTCTTAAAAAAGAAATCGTTTTAGTCGGTCGAGAAAAAGAATTTAAACAAATGATGGAAGCGCTTTATAGGGGAGAAAAAAGCAATGTTTTACTCGTCGGAGAGTCGGGATGCGGTAAGGCGACATTAGTTGAAAAATTTGCTTTCGAAAGTATCGCGGGTAATCTGCAGGGCAGATTTACACATCTTAAGTTCTACGAACTTTTAATCGGACCGCTTTTGGCCGGCGTAGCAACGCAGGGAGATTTGGAGGAAAGGCTTCAGGCAATAATAGAAGAAATATCTCATTCGTTAAACATCGTAATTTTTATTCCGGATATTCAAAATATTTTGGGCGCATCAACTTTTAATTTAAATCTTTCGGGCGCTTTAATCCCATATCTTAAGGATAGAAGAATTATTATAATCGCGACTTCAGAACCTTTAGAATACAAAAGATATATCGAGCCGGAAAAGGGCTTTATCGAATTTTTTGAAGTAATAAAAGTTATCGAACCGGATTCCGAAAAAGCGCTTGAGATGCTTTTAGAAAAAGCAAATATTATCGAAATAAACAATCATGTTTTACTCACTTACAGGGCAGTTACAGAGGCAATAAGACTTTCAAAAAAATATTCACAAAATCTTTATTTGCCCGGTGCGGCGGCGACTTTACTCGCAGATACCGCGAGCTCAGTTTACCTTTCGGGTAAAAAGATCGTAAAAGACGAAGACGTTATCAGAAAAGTCGAGGAAAAAACGAATATTTCAATTTCTGCTCCAAAAGAGAAAGAAAGAGAATTATTGCTCAATTTTGAACAAAAACTTCACGAAAGAATCATCGATCAGGAAGACGCGGTTTTTGCGATCGCGGAAGCAATAAGAAGAGTTCGATCGGGTTTAGCAAATCAAAACAGGCCGATCTCATTCTTGTTTTTGGGCCCAACGGGTGTTGGAAAAACCGAAACATCAAAAGCTTTAGCGAGTTTATATTTTGGCGGCGAGGAAAAAATGATAAGACTCGATATGAGTGAATATCAGGGAGAAGATGGAGAAAAACGGTTACTCGGCGCACCTCCGGGGCAAGGATACGAAAAAGGTGAATTAACGGAAAAAGTTTATGATAATCCTTATTCACTCGTGCTTTTGGATGAGTTCGAAAAGGCAAATCCAAAAGTTTTAGATCTTTTCTTGCAGGTTCTCGAAGACGGAAGATTAACTGACAATAAAGGAAAAACAGTTTCTTTTGAAAACAGTATTATTATCGCAACTTCTAATGCGGGATCGGAATTCATTAGAGAACAAATCGAAAACAATATTCAAATCAACAAAGAATTTCAGGCAAAACTTTTAGAATTATTACAAACGCGCGGAATTTTTAAACCTGAACTTTTAAACAGATTCGATGCGGTGGTTGTATTTAAACCTTTGGGCGAAAAAGAAGTCATAGAAATCACAAAATTAATTCTTAACAGTGTTTCAAAAGAATTGCTAAAGCAGGATATTACGGTAAATTTCGACGAGACCATAGTTCAAAAAATTGCAAAAGAAGGATTCGATATTCAATTCGGGGCGAGGCCATTACGACGTTTTATCCAAGACAATGTCGAAGACCTAATCGCAAAGAAAATTTTAAATGGCGAAATAAACCGCGGAAGTAATATTCTAGTTTCAACAGATCAAAATAACAGTATAACAATAAGTCTTCTCGGTGGTTAAATTTTATGCCACAGGTAACAGGTGTAATCGTATAACACCCTCCGGGTGTAGGTGTAAAGGTAGTGTGAATATCCTAATTCAGGGATTCTTCTTTAATATCTTGCGAAAACCGCAACAAATATCCGTCAGGATCCATTACTCTCAATTCTTTACAAATAAGTAATTTATCTTCCTTTTGATAAGAATTTTCTTCAATAATATTATTTATCGGATAATGATTCTTTTTTAATGATTTTTCGATTGAATATATGTTATTAGTATTTATTTGCAAGTTAATTCCTCGACCATAAGGATATTCTAATTTTCCTGTTAGCCATTCCGGTTCAATTTCCTGTATCATGAGTTGGCTTTCTTGATAAGAGAGAAATGCGAATTTTAGAGGTTCTCTTTGATATTCAATTTTAAACCCCAAGCCAACATAAAACTTCAAACTTTTTTCAAAGTCTGATACATAGAGCTCCGGAATTAATTTATTGAACCTCATATTTATCTAAGATTATACCAAATAATAAAATGCCTTTATCGGTTGAAGCTGGGAGCTGAATCTGGTATAGTATAGGGTATGCCAGCGATACAAAGAAGTGAATTCGCATTAGCGTTAAACCAGGTCGCAACGGAGCGCGGCGTCGATGTTTCTGTGGTTTTAGAAACAGTTAAAAATGCGATTTTAGCGGCCTACAGAAAAGATCATCCGGGAGTAGAGGTTACAGATTATTCGGTTTCGCTAAACCAAAATACTGGAGAGGCGAGAGTTTTTTATAAAGAAGAAGACGTAACTCCTCCTGGATTTGGTAGAATCGCGGCCCAGACCGCAAAACAGGTAATCCTCCAAAAAATAAGGGAAAAAGAAAAAGAAGTTATTCTCACAGATTATAAGCTAAGAATAGGCTCGATTATCAACGGAATGGTTCTAAGGCTTATCGGTCCGAACGTTATTATTGATATAGGAAAAGCAGAAGCTATTATGCCGCCGCCTGAGCAAATCCAAAACGAAAAATACTTTCTCAACAAAAAGCTCGTTGTGTATCTCGTAGAAACACGCGAAGGCGCAAAAGGTGAAGAGATAATCGTTTCGAGAACAAATAATGGTCTTATCGAAGGACTTTTTAAACGCGAGGTTCCGGAAGTCGCATCCGGCAGCGTTATTATAAAAGAAATCGCACGAGAACCAGGCAACCGTTGTAAAATCGCAGTTTTTTCAAACCAGCAAGGAATCGATCCGGTTGGAAGTTGTGTCGGGCAAAAAGGCGTTCGGGTTCAGGCGATCATTGCAGAACTTGGGGGTCTTGAGAAAATCGATATAATTCAGTGGCAAGACGATCCCAAAAACTACATTATTCAAGCGCTATCTCCGGCAAAAGACGCGACGATCAAACTTAACGAAAAAGATAAAACGGCTTTCGTTTATGTTCCGAAAGAAGAATTATCACTTGCGATCGGAAGAGAAGGTCAGAATGTCAGACTTGCGTCAAAATTGACTGGATACAGAATCGAAATCGAAGAAAAGAAAGAAGAACAAGTGTCTGAAGAAAAAGAAGTAACAGAAGAAGTAAAAGAAAAAAAAGAAAAGAAAACAAAAACAGTGAAGGCAAGAAAAACAAAAAAAGAAGAAAGCCCGAAATAACAAATGAAAATTTTGAAAATTCAATGAAAATAAAAAATTTTGAATTTAAGATCAGAATTTCGGACTTAAATGATTTTAATTTATGGTTAAAAAGAATTCAAAAGAAAAGATACACGCAAAGTTTTTTCCCCCGGTAGTTTCGGTTTTGGGCCACGTAGATCATGGTAAAACAACCCTTTTAGATGCGATCCGAAAAACAAATATTGCGCAAAAAGAGCACGGCGGAATAACACAAAAAATCGGTGCGTCGAATATCGAAATAATCCATGATGGAATAAAAAGAGGGATTACTTTTATCGATACACCTGGTCATGAGGCATTCTTTAAGATGCGATCACGCGGTGTTCAGGTTGCAGACATAGGATTATTAATTGTGTCAGCGGTCGACGGAGTAATGCCTCAAACTAAGGAATCGATAAAGCTTCTTTTAGAGGCAAAAACGCCTTTTATCGTTGTTTTAACAAAAATAGATATCTCGGAAAATAATTTCGAAAAAACAAAACAGCAGCTTCTTAAAGAAGGAATAACGCTCGAGGGTTACGGCGGAGATGTTCCGATTATCGAAGTTTCGGCAAAGACGGGGAAAAATATAAAAGAACTACTCGACTTAATAATTCTTGTTTTTGACATGAGACAACGATCGGAGAATATTTCAAAAGATGGTGATTTTGAGGCGGTCGTTATCGAATCGAAGATAGATCCGAAATCCGGACCAAAAGCGACACTTGTGATTAAAAACGGAACATTATTGAATAAAGATGAATTATATTGCGAAGAGATTAAAGGAAAAGTCCGGGCGATCATAAACGATAAGGGAGAACACCTTCTGAGCGCGACGATCGGAGAAGCAGCAGAAGTATTAGGGTTTGATGTTGCTCCGAGCGTCGGATGTGTTGTGTATAAAACAAGAGATAGAATAAAAAAAGTAATAGAACAACCTCAAAAAACCATCAATCCGTTTGATGTCTCTTTTGAAACAGAAAAAGACATTTTGCCGATCGTTTTGTGTGCCGACACTTTGGGTTCGATGGAGGCAATTCTAAACGCATTGCCCGAAAAAGTGCTTGTTGTTTCCAAAAAAACAGGAGACATAACGTCGGCGGATGTTTTATTCGCAAAATCGAGTAAAGCTATAGTTATAGGGTTTAATATTAAAATAGCTACAGAAATCGCGCATCTTGCAAAAACAGAACACGTTTTGCTCAAAAATTACGCGATAATATATGAATTACTGGATGAATTAAAAGATGTAATCGAAGGAAGAAAAGAGGCGATTATAGAGGAAATATACGGAACTGCTAAAATTTTAGCGAGTTTTCCGTTTGAAAAGACAAAGGTTTTAGGCGTAAAAGTGCTCGATGGAAGAGTCGCGCGTGGCGACAAGGTTAGGTTAATGCGCGGAGAAAATGTTATCGGAGAAAGTTCGATTAATTCTCTTCGGCAGGGAAAAGAATTGATCTCTAAAATCGAAAAAGGCCAAGAGGGTGGAATAATTCTTTCGCCTTTTCTTGACTTTACTATAGGCGATATGTTAGTATGCCATCGTTAATAAAAAGCTTATGGATAATCCAAATCTACAGTCGATTAAAGAAATTTTAACAAATAACGACAAACTTGCGATCGCGGTCGGAAAGAATCCGACCATCGACGAAATGGCAGCGGCTTTGTCTTTGTATTTAAGCCTAAAAGAGGCTGGAAAAGGCGTTATTATCGCTTGTCCAACAGACCCGATCGTCGAAATTTCGTCCCTCGTTGGAATCGATAAAGTTTCTAAAAATATCGAAGGAGTAGGACCGGATTTGGTCGTTTCTTTTCCGTACAGAGAAGGTGAGATTGATAAAGTTTCTTACACACTAGAGGATGGTTATCTCAACATCGTTGTTAAAGGCGGAGAGAAAGGTATTAATTTTAACGATCAAGACATAAGATTTAGACGGGGAGGAAGTTTGCCAAAGGCACTTTTTATCGTCGGAACTCCGAATCTATCGGATTTAGGCAACATCTTCGACCCGGAAAATTTAAAAGATACAAAGATCGTAAACATCGATAACAAAGAAGAAAACCAGGGTTTTGGGGATTACGTTTTTGTGAGCTCAAGATTTTCTTCGGTCTCAGAAGAAGTAGGATATATACTTAAGAATCTAGGTCTTCCTATAAATATCGACATTGCGCAAAATATTTTATCGGGTATTACATTTGCGACAGAAAATCTTCAAAGTCCAAAAACGAGCCCGGTCGCCCTGGAAATGGCCGCTTTGGCGATAAAAGAAGGAGCAGTTAGACAGCAAACTTCTGATATCAGTAGAGTTTTAGACGAAAGTTCATTTATGCCTATGCCGTCGACACAAATGAATTACCCGAGTTCACAAAGACCGCAATCACAGCCAAGACCTCAGTTCCAACAAAGAAATTTTGACCGTGTTCAAAAGCCAAGACAAACGATTCCTTTTGGACAGCAATCCAAGCAACAAATCGAAGAAAAACCTGTTCAGTCGCAAAATAATTTAAATCAAGAAGAAGATCAAAACCCTCCGTCCGACTGGCTTACCCCAAAAGTCTACAAAGGTTCGACCCTAGTTTAATTAGACAAAAACAGAATTTATCCTTACCAAAGTCTAATGATCTAGATTATTAGATTAACTGTATATTAGGTTAATGCATTATACATCGGGATTTCGGTAAACCACTAATATACTAGTATAATGGTGGTTTAATCTCTTTTACGCCCAGGTGTAATCGGCAGCCACACCCGAAGGTGGAAAAGGTGCGTAAAATAATTCCTTAGGTTTGAAGCTATTTAACACCTGGTGTTAGATTTTAGATTATAGTATTATCTCGTGGAACGAGGATTTTTGAAACGTGTCAAGAGACTATTTAGCCTCAGAACGAGCAAACTATAACTAGTTGTGGTATAATTTTATTATATGTCAGAGGGTACTCAAGGATTTTACGATAGCTATTACGGCAAAATTGCAGTTGGAACCAGACAAGAAAACATGGGGCAACCCTCAGTCGATGCTTCGGTGGATGTGGCCTATGAAGAGATGATAGCGGCCCTTGAGAAATTAGGGCTGGTAGAAAAGTATAAGGTTGATAAAGATAAAGCATATCGACTGACGGCAAGATATGAAGAATTGCGCAAGACCAATCCTAAAGCATTGCCTTTTCCACTCAATCAACAGTATGCACAGATGTTACCTACACATAGACGCACATTTCATGGATTAACGATTTGGTGGTACACAAGCCCGATAGAGCGTCAGGAAGTAGAGATCATACACTCAGCAAAGTATCCAGAAGCAGAAGTTGAAAAAACTCCTTTTTATAGGCGAGAGACAGAAATAACCACTCCTGGTAGTCGTTTTCCTGTAAAAAAAATCGCGGTGTATAGTAATGGTATGGTACGCCACGACCAAGAACACATTGATCATCCAGTAAATAAAAGGAATTGGTCGTCAGAGCAAGACGTGCTTAATTCACTTGTCCGGTCTTTTAAAACGGCAGCCGTAACAAAACCGTCTCGTAATCCGATTAAGCGATTCCTCGGTCGCTAATATGTCCTTTCTCTCCGACTGCCTACTTAGTTTTCTTATGTTATCGGCAGACACACTAGAAGTATAAGTAT
>JAMDAA010000026.1 GCA_023484045.1 Patescibacteria group bacterium | reverse complement strand
GAGAGTTATAATAGCAAGTGCCGTCGTTTGGTTTGCCGGGATACTGCTCGATCGTTCCAGTTAGTACGCTTCCTGCGGTCAAAGGCTGACCGTTGTTTAAATAACATATAACATTACTTCCGCTTGAGGGCGGTGGCGGGCTTGTTGGAGTCGGTCCCGCATTTGGATTACAAGTACCGCAATTCGGAGCGCATTTCCCGCTTGAATCCCAAACACAAGTTCCTCCAGATAAAATACCACTGCATGTTTGAGTCCCGGGCTGTCCGCCTGTTGTACATGATTGTGTGTAAGAGCAATTACACGATGGACCGCTTGTGGGAGTCGGGGTATTTGTCGCAGCTGGAGGAGTATAACAACTAGTAACATTTGCAGCAGTTATCTGACCTGCCGGACAAGTACCGCCACTACAATATGTAGTCGGGTATCCTCCGCCCGGAGAGCAACATGTTTTATACCATCCTCCGGAAACACAAGCTGAATTAGGGTCGGATCCATTGTAAGAACCGGCGCTGCAAATTCCCGGCAATACCCTTCCCTGTGCGTCGTATCCCGAAGCTCCTGTATTAGAGCCATAGCATCTGTCCTGCGTGCTGCATTGAACATATGTGTAAGTATAGTTATAAGTGCACTGACCGGGATTACCAAGATCTAAACACATTTGACATCCATTAGCATACTGGAAAGTCCATGGGTTTTGAAAACACTGATTGTTTTTTGGAGCAGCAAAATGATCGCAGGGTGCCATGTCAGATTGGGTCATACATGACCCACCACTATCTGGGGTACAAGTACAAGCAAACCCTCCCGGAGAGCATACAACCTTAACAGCAAACGCTACTTTATTAAAAAGAAAGAGAAAGAAAAAGAGGGAAAGAAAAATTATTATGGAACTAAATAATCTCTTAAACATAAGGGCAGAGTTTTATTATAAACTATTTTTATTTACCTACGATTATAAATTTCTTTGTGTCCTTGTCTACTAATAAATTGACTATCGACCCATAAGCATACAAATTATTTGAGAAAACTATGTCAAAATTCGCTTGATGACCGTAACTAGAAATTATTTCTTGATTATTGATTGTTAGAATCGGATCTCCGATTTTAACCTCTATAGGTTTACCCAATGGTATTAATGGCTCATTTTTTTCTGCTAAAAAACTTCCTCCAATTCCTACTTGCGTATTTTTTACATTCCATCCGACTGTAGCGTCGTTATTTATTCCACCTCTTGTAAGTTTCAATGTCCCTGAAATTGGAGAATATAGTGTTGTACCCGGGGGAATATTATCAATACCCAAAAGGTTATATTCATAATCTCCTATTGTAAATTTAAAATCACTAATAGTTAGTTCTTTTGTTGAACGGAACGGTAATATAATTTTATAATCTTTAACGTCTGTCACCTCTTTATTCGCTTCTGCCAGAAGTCTTTCTGCTTCCTCAGGAGTAACAACCTTAAAATATTTCTCCCAATCTTGTTTTGTTTTGAGCTCAATTTTTCCGTTCTTTATCGCTTGTTCAACCGGCGAAAGTTCGGGTGCGTTTTGTTTTACAATTTTTTCTTTGATCTTAGTGAATAAACTAGACGCTATAGTGTTTAACTTCCATCTTCTTTTGGTTCCGTTTTTGGGCTTAAGGTCAACAACAACATCTTGTCCTTCGACTTTAAGCGAAGACCCCGCCATCTGCTCTAATTCCTCAAGGCTGACAGATGCTTTTTCTCCTTCCTGTTCTTCTACCGGAACAACTTCAAGGTTGTGTTCCGGGACACCTCCTTTTGGATACTTTGTGATAGCTATAACAGCTTCACGTTTTTTTCCGTTTTCACTCACTTGTTCCTCGACTCCCAATTCTATAACGTCTGCTCCCTTTTTAATAACCGGACTATTTTCTTCTGCTGGATTAAGGGGAAGTTCTGGGGCCCCATCTGGTAATTCGTTTACTTTGAAACGTTTGACTCTTAAAGGATCTCCGTTTTCAGAGAAATTTGGATAAACAGAGAAATTCACAGTTTCTCCGTCTGCTCCGACCTTGGATGTTTCCGAAGCTAGAAATTCTAATACCTTAACCGGGTCTTCTGTGAAATTACCGCTAAAATCTTCTCTCGGCCACGCCTCTTGTGCGTATCCGATCGGAGACAAGGATTCTGGTTGTGCCGAGTCAGGCTTGGTTTTTGTTTCCTGGTCGTCAACTAATGGAACTTCTCCTCCTCCCATATTAGCAAGCCTTTTTAAAAATTCTTCTGTGATTTCGATTCCGGGGTAATTTTTAATTTCCGCAGTCGGCGTTGCTTCGACGGTTGGAGCTATTGTCGGTTCGGCCGGTTTTGTCGCGGTTGCTTTTGGAACGGTCGGCGTATATTTTTGTAACTCCGGCGTCGGAGTTGAAGTATCGGCCGGACGAACTATCGCCGTTGGTGTTATCGTAGCATCCGGAGCGCATCCCGCAACTCTTAAACCTATTAAACCCAAAGCGCTTCCGCCCATGGCTAATTTTATTTTTCTTGAACCGGATTTTTCGTTTGGAGTTGGTATTATAGTTTGCGGAATTTCGGGTTTTTGAGACTGAAATAATTTATTTTCTACCTGAATCTCTTCAACGTCTTTATCAGAAAATGAACCAGTGCCGTGGGCAACGCTTCTAAATTTTTCCAGTTGCTCCTCTGAAAGCCCTGTTTCCTGAGTTTCCCTCTCTGTTATCGGGTGTGCCATATCTTTATCCTGCGTCATTATATATCACATTATAGGATAATTGTCAAAATTAAATTATTCAAACATTTTGTTGCTAATCGATTGATAGTCTCCGAATTGTAAAGGCTGCAAATTTGTGGTCGTACATCTCATAAAATCGGATTTTTCAGCCGTTGATCTATCCATTGGTTTTTTTTGAATTTGAAGCAAAAGACTCGCCTCCTCATTATTAACTAAAAATGTTTTAGCGCTTATCGTGGCTAAATCGGTTCCCAAATCAACAGGAAGTAAATCAACTTTTTTAATAGAAGTGTCTGAAGGCATTGTGTATATAACCGTGTAGCAAATATTATCAGCTATATAAGTTTGATAAAAACCTTTTGGATTTCCCTCTTTGTAGGGCTGGACAATAAATTCTTCAAAAGAAACAGCTTTAGCGATATTTTTAACTTTAGTTCCTGAAGGTAAATTATATAGAAGCGCAGGATTCCCATTGTAAGTAATTTGTTTTCCCTTGCTGCAATAAGTTTGGGGAACTGGACAAACTAAGTTATTTTTTTGCTGTGTCGGACTAACAGAGGTTGGAGTAAAAACTTGATTTGGTTTTGAAAGCGTATTGGTCTTATGGGGCAACCAGCCTAAATATTTAGGAAAGGCGTCGGAAACAGAAAGAATATTAAAATAATTGAGTGTACCGAAGATCAGAAGAAGGAAAAAATCGGCAAAAATAATTCCGAACAACCCGATTCCGACAAAAGAAAGAAAATAATTTTTTTTAGGCTGGTTTTGAACCGGTACTTCCCCATCCATAGTTCGACTACGCTCACTATCTTTGATAAATCTATAGTAAAGAATCCAAGCTTTCCTTGTCAAGATTTACTATTTTTTGTGCGGCGACCCCAGGGGTTGAGCTTTATGTGTGACACGAAAAAACTTTAACTTTCTTGCCTTATTGATGAAAATTTCATAGAATAAGTTGGATACGTTGCCAACGTGGCTCAGTGGTAGAGCAAGTGTTTCGTCCCTGCACTTTCTTGCTAAATTTGATAAGATTTAGAGCTTAGAAATGCGGGATCCCGTACATTTATGCCGACTTAGCTCAGTTGGTAGAGCGGCGCTTTCGTAAAGCGTAGGTCGTCGGTTCGAATCCGACAGTCGGCTCAAAATTCGGCAAAATGGTACTGGGATAAACACTAGGTCGTGAGTTCGATTCTCACCGTTGGCTCAAATTTAATAAAAATATCATGATAAAATCTAGACTTTCAAGAACGATCGAGAGACAAAGCAAAAGAAATTTTATTTTAAGCATACTGGGTATTATCGTTGTTTTAGGGTTATTAATTAAATTTGGCTTGCCAGTGTTAATAAATTTCAGCCTTTTTATTTCCGATATGAAGGGTACTCAAAATACGTCTGAGAAAAAGGCCGAAGAATTTATAGCACAACCAGTACTCGACCCCCTACCAACCGCCACAAACAGCGCAAAAACAACGATCACCGGGATCGCTTCGGCAAAACAAACAATTAATTTATATATTAATGATGAACTAGTCGACAAAGTCACGACAGAAGATGACGGGAAATTCGTCTTTAACGACATTAGTTTAAATAAAGGAAACAATGTAATTAAAGTCAGGAGCATTATCAACAATTCAAAAAAAAGTGATTTTTCAGAAGAAATAAATATCGTTTACAAGAACAAGGAACCGAATCTCGCGATCGATTCTCCGACAGACGGACAAACATTCTCTAAAGACCAAAGTCAAATAGAAGTCAAGGGAAAAACCGATCCGGGAGTAAAAATAACCGTTAATGATTTCTGGGTGATCGTCGACGAGAACGGAAATTTTTCTTACAAAATCAATTTGCGAGAAGGCGACAATCAAATAAAAGTCTCTGCGACCGACGATGCAGGAAATAATAAGACCACGGAATTAAAAATTAAGTATTCTCCTTAAGACCAATAATAATCCACATCCATTCCATAATGAATGTATAAAATAAACTGTTTACAAAAAGAGAATTAAATATAAGTCCGATTAGCGAACAAAATATAATAAGCGGGATAAACCGGTTAAACTCTTTTTTTCCGTACTTAAGCGATAAAAAACTTCTTTTAATAATTTTCCAAAGTAAATAAATATAAGCTACTAAACCGATAATACCGGTAGTTGCTAAAACAAATAAAAAACTATTGTCTGTACCGCTGTCTGCGTGACTTATTTGCGCTCCCTCTCCCGTTCTAAAAGAATATCTGATTTGAGCATACCGATAGGCGTTAAATCCGACTCCGAACAACGGATGATCCCGAATAATAATTAACGCGTTGCTTACCGATTCTATTCTCGCCCGGCTCGATGCTAATCTAAAATAATTCGTGTTTTCGGTTTTATAAACGCTCGGGGCGATCATCAAAATTATAAAAATTACAGCAAAAACAAAACCGATCGCCGATTTTTTATTAACCCTGATAATCAGAAACGTGAATATTCCGACGATAAACATTATTAGAGCGCTTCTCGAATACGTAAGAAAAACTGCGATTACCGTCATCAAACTAAGTAAGCTTAAGATAATTATTTTTTTCGTTTGTTTTTCGACAATCGAGTTGAACAAGAATGAAAAAATTAAAAGTAAGTACAAAACAAGAAATGTTCCGGCATAATTTGGATCTAAAAAACTCGAGAACATTCGATAAAGGTGATCGTCCCAGCCGAGATAATAAAGGTTACGAAGATTTTGATAGAAAAAATATTGAATATAGCCGATAAAACAAAAAATAAGCCCAACGACAATCATGTAATTTAAGATTTTCTTTTTAAAGTTTATGTCGAAACGGCTAACGATAAAATATATTCCAGCGTATATTAACCAACGGATAATATATAAAACCGAAATTATCATCTCGTTTTCTTTAAGCCAATAAGAATTTAAAACGACCGATAAAAAAGCGATACCGGTAAAAATAAAAATTGGCTTTGATAGTTCATTTTTGTAAAATTTAATTCTTTTTACAAAAAAATATATGAGGCCGGTAAAAATAAATATCAAAAGAATAACGTCGTTTGCCGTAAATGATACGTCATTAAAAAGTTGAAACCGGGCGATCTCGCCGAGCGGAAACATAAAAAGCAAAATTATAAAAAGAATTTTTAATATACCCATTCCTGTCCTCCTAGCGAATAAAGTCTTACGTTTGTTTTTTGATTATAATAGATTAACTTCCAATACGAAAATCTCTCGGGTAATTTGCCGTTTTGCACTGCGATATAATTGAACCGGTCTCCTGCTTTAACCCATGACTCATGAATAAAAGGAAAATTAATATAAAATAAATTATGAAATCCATATAAAAGTACCGTATCCGACTGCTCTATATGATTTTTGAAATAATTATCTGTGTCATAAAAGTCTCCGAAATTGAAATTAAGATGCTTTGATAAAAAATCCGATTTTGTTTGAAAACCTAAGATTACCGGGATAAATTTTGCGTTTGCGACTCCCCGATAAATTACGGAAATTATCGACAGAAAAATTATCAAATAAAGAATGACGCTTTTTATTTTTTTATACTCACTAATCACTAGTACAACAGCGACCGAAAATGCGGGTAAATAAGAAAGTATGAATCTACCCCCTCCGGTTCGCGGAGTAAAATACCAAATAAAGAGAGAAACAATAACGTAAATAAATATAATTCTTTTTTTATTATCAGATTTAAACAACATTAATATAAAAAATGGCATTAAAATCAAATACAGCGGCAAAACCGGATCAGAAGAATTTGTGAACAAATTCCAAACCTCAGCTATAAAATTAATGGGATTAATTAATGCAAAGTTTACGGTGACTTTATAAGTATTTGTGAAAAACGGATAGATTGGATTCCCTGTATTGACATAAGAAAATGCAATCCAGGGTAAAATAATAATTAAACTAAAAAATAAATATAGAATTACCCAGATCAGCGTTTTATTATATTGTTTTAGTTGTATCCCCCTGACAACAATAAGAAAAATAAAAATTATAATTGAACTTACGCCTAAAAGCTTTGTCGAGATCGCTAAACCGAGTACAACCGCAGATTCGATAAGCCAGAATATTTTTTTCTCTTCCCACCAATCGATAAATAGATACAATGCTAAAATTTCAAAAAAAGCTCTAATAAGATCAATATACGCTGTGATCGATTCCCATCCGACGACTAAATTCGCGTAAAAAACAATAACTACTATAAACGAAAGCGTTTTATTGGCGAATTTTCTCGAGATTTTATAGATAACATAACAAGTTAATATACCAAAAGCAAAATGGATCATCTTCGGAAATAACTCGCTTCCCAGCGACAAACCAAATATGTACAACATTTCTCCAAGTTTTGGCATGTCTGAGTAGTACAATAAACCGCCGGGAATATGAAAAATGGAATGATTTTGGAGATAAATTTTCGGAAGGGTAAGGTGATACCAAAGCGCGTCGAATGAAATCTCGGGCCCCAAAACCCCGATCAGAGCAACTATTACTTGTAGTGCAAAAATTATAATAGCAAAAAGCAATAGTTTGTTCTTACATTTTATTTTTCTTATTTCAATCTTCGTAGATAAATCGGTTCGATTTTTATATAAATAGATAAAGATAAACAGAAGTCCCAATAATAAAATATAGTTTTTATATAAGATTCCTAAAATTCCAAATGCAAAAATAACATAGGAGAAAATACCGATTAATATCGCTATATTTATAATGTGTTTCATGTATTAATCATTTCAAGTTGAATCATTCTTCCGGAGCATTTTTCTTTTAATCTATATATTCCGACTGATGTTTTACTATCGTAAGGATTGTAAATCGTTTTTATTTTGTACAAATATTTATCCAATCCAACCAACTGTTCGTCTCTGCTAACAAAATACAGTGGCCGATCAGATTTAATACAATCGATCTCATCGAGATTTCCATTGAATTGTTTTTTGTCAAAATATCCGACAAATACATTTTTGTTGTTTCTAAAATAAACTATTATTGCGCTTTCTGGATTTCCGGAATTTTCTGCAACACCGATGTTTATTTTTTTATTTTTGGAAATACCGTTTAAATAATCGATCGCTATTAATGATAAATAACCGGATGTCTGTCCATATATATAATTTGTTTCTGTATATTTAGTGATCTTATACATATCAGTAAAGTATAAAACGGGATTAAAAATTTGATAAAAGGTTAAGACAGACGGGATGATAATTGTGAAAAAAATTAATATGAACGTAAATTTTCCGAAACGTTTTAAAGAAACGACAATCGAATATACCGAAAAAATGCAAATTAGCGGAATAAACGGTGTTGCAAAGAAAAAGATAATACTCAAATTTCCAAAAAAATTATTAACCCAGGTCGATAACGGAAAGGTTAATAATTCAAAAAATGTAAATACGTAACGATTGTTTGTTGTGACAGTTCTCCAGAAATCTGGTTGGATAATGAGCAGGAAATTTACAACTACAATGACTATGATTGATGTTGGAATACACTTTAATGCCTTTTTTTTATTCTTAATTTTTGATATCAAAAATACGCTAATTATTAAAAAAGTGGTTATATAAATTAGCGTGCTCGATTTAATAAAAAACCCGATTCCGAATATTATTCCTATAATTATCGCATATCTAATCTTTAAATTTTCGTAAAGCTTTGAGAAATAATAGAAAGACCAAATTCCGACCGAAGAAATCGCCGATTCCATAAGGGCCTGTCTATCGTAGAACGAAAAAATCGGAATTTTAGTAAGGTTTATTATCCTTGGTAAAAAGTATACAAATGTAATTATCAAAAAATATAAATTTTTTCGAACTAACGAAACCATAATCCGGTTTTAAAAAATAGATAAAATAGATAAAATAACAGAATTATAACCGACCAAATTATAAATAAGATATAAAAAAATCTCGACATAAATTATTTAATTTTAATTATCTTATTTCCTCGAACGATCATCAATATCCACAAAATTAATACTCCAAAAAAGCCGTGGGAAAGTAATAAATTTCCATACAAAGTATATTGATATACGGACGGATTTTTTATATTGACCGCTACTAAAAAATAAGAAATTACCAAAAAACAACTGATGAACGTCGATTGTCTTCCAGAAACTAAAAAATAGTACGGTATAAGTAAAAAAATTAGATGATGTTGCCATGTAAAATTATTGATCATCAATACTGAAACAAGAAGCACAGAAAAGGATAGTAGTAAATTATTTTTATTTTTAAATATAAAATAAATCGAATAAATAAAAATAATCATTCTGAAAATAATGATTAAAAAATCTGGTGCGTTTATACGGCTCATAAATCCTGTTATCGATTGGTTATAGTAAACTCCACCATATGGATTTATAAAAAGCGGTATAAATATTCCCCTGAAATAATATATTACTAACTCTCCTTTTATAAAAATTAATATCGAAAATAAAATAATCAAAAACCAAATTATTGTCTTCCATTTTCTTAGAAAAATTGGAATAAATAAAAAAATTGCGGGGAAAATTTTGATTAAAGTAGCAAGCGATAAAAAAATCCCTGCCCAACCTAACTTTCCTTTTTTAAATAAATACAAAAAGTATGCAAGCAATAATAAAATAAAAAAGTTTATCTGACCCATGCCCAAAGTAAATTTAAAAGGAAAAGAAAGTGCTACGGCTAATGAAATCAAACTTAGTACAAACACTGATGTTTTTTTTATTTTATAAAGCAAATAAAATGATCCCAATAAAGACACTATTGAAAAAATAAGCCAAATCCTCGAAGAGTCGGTAAAATTAAATATTAAAATCGGATAAAGAAAGAAAAGAGTAGATGGCA
>JAMDAA010000020.1 GCA_023484045.1 Patescibacteria group bacterium | reverse complement strand
GCCATATGTTTTTATACTTTCGTGAAAATAATATCTATAATATAGTTTTTTTTCACAGAAAATCAAGACATCAAAATAGGTCAATTTATTTTTTTGTCTTTTTTACTTTTGGTGATTCTTTTAATGAGCCTATTTCTTTAATCAAAACTTTTGTGAGCGATTGTCTGTGTCCGGTTACTCTTCTGTACCTAACTTTTGATTTAAATTTTGAAACCCGTATTTTATCCCCTTTTAAATCTTTTATAACTTCTGCCTTAACAGATAATCCCGGAATAAAAGGTTTTCCGATTTTAACACTTCCCTCGTCGACACAAAGTAAAACTTCATTAAAAGACACGTTATTAGAATCGTGTTCTAGTCTTTCGACTTCGATAACGTCGTTTTCGGAAACCTTATATTGTTTTCCACCGGTTTTAATAACTGCGTATTTCATTTAGATTTACTAATTATAGCAAAATAATCACTTTATTTCTAGCACTTCCCTATTTTTATAGGTTTTACTGATCGAGGACAAAAGACCAAGTATTATATAGCTTGCGAGCAAAGAACTTCCTCCATACGACACAAATGGCAGAGTAACGCCGACAACCGGCACGATTCCGATATTCATCCCGATATTCATAAAAACCTGCACTAAAATCATAAAAAAACACGCGATGCAAAAGATTTTGCAGAATTTGTCGGGAGAGTTAACAAAAATAACATAAATTCGATAAAGTAAAAATGCGAAACACACAAGGATTAAAACCGAAACCAAAAAACCGAATTTCTCAGAAATCGTCGCGAAAATAAAATCGGTGTGCCGCTCGGGCAAGAATTTAAGTCTCGATTGCGTTTCCCCGCCGATCCCGCGACCCAAAATCATCCCCGATCCGACCGCGATTATCGATTGAATCGCGTTATAAGATGCACCCAGCGGATCACCGGTCGGATTAATAAATGTCATAAGTCTTTTACGTTGATAATCGTGTAAAAATCGCCAAATTACGGGCGACGAAACAGCGATTAAGATAAATCCTCCGATAAACCAAAAAACCGAAAATCCGCTCGTGAACAAAGTCAAAATAGCAACGATTAAATAGATAAGCGCATTACCCAAATCCGGCTGTCGATAAATTAATAATACGAGTGGTACCAACAAACCCAAAACCAAGAGAAAAGTTTTTCCGTTTTCCCGCCTTTGAGAAATAAATGCTGCTAAAGAAATGATTAAAAAGGGTTTTAATATTTCCGAAAATTGGATCTGAATTCCAAAAAGCTCAAACCAACGCACGGCCCCCCTGCTTTGGCTTCCGAATAACAAAAGTAAAAAAAGCAGTGTTATTGAACCGATATAAATCGGGAGTGAGTACAACCGGAACGCTCTGTAATCAAATCGCGAAAAAATCACAAACACAAAAAAAGAAAAAAACAAAAAAAGGAGTTGAGATCTAAATAAAGCGATGTTTATCGAAAAGAGCGTCGTGAGGCTTAAAATATTCAAAACAAAAGTCGGCGCGAGGAGTCCAAAATCCAAATCGAAAAATCTTCCTCTCATACTTTCTTGACCGAAAATTCGTTTCCTTTTGAAAGATTTCTGACGAGGGTTTTTTTCTTTATATAATCTTCAAAACTTTTCGGCCAATGATCGAGTGTGACATCGACAAAATCATCGAGTTTTGTGCCGATCTTTTTTCTTCCCTCTTGAATTTTTCTAATAATTTCTCTCGCCATCCCTTCTTCTTTTAATTTTTGATCGATCGTTAGATCAAAATCGACAGACAAATCCTCTTTCCCCTCGGTCTGACTAATGATTTTAACATTCAGCTCATCCTTAATAAGACCAATCAATCCTTCGTCAATTGAAAATTGTCCGGCTTTGCCGGAGAAAATTGAAAATTTACCGAGTGGTTGTCTAACTTTTATCCCGACTTCTTTTCTTTTTGAATGACCCAGCTCCACAACTTTCCTAACGATATCCATTTGCGATTCCAAATCTTTATCGATTGATTTTTCATCTATAACAGGCCAATCGGAAAGATGAACGGATTCTTCGCCCGTGAGGTCTTTATAAATTTTGTCTGATAAAAACGGAGAAATCGGCGCGATTATCTTTACAATAGTAGTCAAAACATGAAAAATGACCGAATAACAATAATTTTTATCCTCTGTATCCTCTGCCGTCGGCCCGACTCTTTCCCTTGAACGCCGAATATACCAGGTCGAAAAATCGTTGACTATAAAATCTAAAATATTGCTTGCTGGTTTTGGTAAGTTATAGGAATCAAAACCCGACGTTACGCCTTTGATCAAAGTGTTTAATCTCGAAAGAATCCATTTGTCTAAAATGTTTTTAGATTCCAAATCGAGTTTCGTTTTTTCCCATTTATCGATGTTTGCGAAGCTTGTAAAGAAATTGTAAACATTCCATAAAATTAGGAAAACTTTTCGCGTAATTTGAGAGATCGCCTCGTCGGATATCCTGAGTTCATCGGCCAAAGCCGCCGGAGAAGATAAAAGTAAAAATCTTAAACTATCTGCGCCAAATTTTTCAAAAACAGTTTCTGGCTCTGTATAGTTTCTGAGTCTTTTGCTGAGTTTTTTTCCGTCTTTGTCCAAAACGATCCCGTTTACGATACAGTTTTTAAACGCGGGCGAGTCGAATAAAATCGTCGATAAAACATGCAGTGTGTAAAACCAGCCGCGGGTCTGATCCAATCCCTCTCCGATAAAATCGGCGGGGAAGTCTTTATCGAATTGTTGTTTATTCTCAAACGGATAGTGATCCTGCGCGTAGGGCATCGAGCCCGATTCAAACCAGCAATCTAAAACCTCTGGGATTCTTTTTGCGACTTTACCGCATTTGCATTTTACTTTTACCTCGTCGATCATCGGACGATGAATGTCTGTTATCGGTTTTTCTGTCGTTTTAATTTTGTTTAATTCATCGAGTGACCCGACGACTATTACATTATTACATTCTTCACAAACCCAAATCGGAAGGGGAGTGCCCCAATATCTGTTTCGGGAAATCGCCCAGTCCCGCGCGTCGGCGAGCCATTTACCAAACCGTCCCTCTTTTATGTGACTCGGAACCCAATAAATTTTTTCGTTATTGTTAACCAAATCTTGACGAATCTCACTAACTTTTACAAACCATGTCGTGATCGCGTAATAGATTAACGGCGTGTCGCAGCGCCAGCAAAACGGATAAGTGTGTCTAACCGTCTCTTTTTTAAAAAGCAAATTTCTTTCTTTTAAATTTTTGATTATTTCCCAGTCGGCATTTTTTACGAATTTTCCCGCCCAGGGCTTAACTTTTTCGATAAATTCACCCCGCTCGTTTACTGTTTGTAAAATCGCGATATTTTCTTTTTGGGCCAAAGAAAGATCGTCTTCTCCGAAGGCCGGTGCGATGTGAACAATTCCAGTCCCCTCTTCGGTACTCACAAAGTCCCCCGCAAAAACTTCATGGGCTTTTTTATTTTTTTCGATATCGATAAATTTAAACAGCGGCTCGTATGTTTTTGAAATTAGGTCTTTAAAACTAAGCTCTTTAATAATTCTGTATTTTTTTCCTAAAACCGAAAGCCGTTCTTTGGAAAGAATTAATTTTTCATTATCTTCGGTTTCGACTTTTACATATTTAACTTTTGGGCCTACCGCAAGCGCCGCGTTTGCCGGCAAAGTCCAGGGAGTCGTTGTCCAAACCAAAAAGTAAGTTCCAGGATCTCCTTTTAATTCAAATTTAACAAAAACCGACGGATCCGGCACGTTATCACGATAACCCTGATTTGTTTCAAAATTTGATAGGGGAGTCGCACATCTTGGACAATACGGCATGCTCTTAAATCCTTTATAAATTAACCCTTTTTCGTAAAGGCTCTTAAAAACCCACCAAATCGATTCCATGTAAGGCAGTTCCATAGTCGCGTATGTCCCCTCTTTGTCGACAAAACGGCCCATCCGGTCGATAGTTTTTTCCCAATCGTTTGTGTATCTAAAAACTATTCTTCGGCAGTAATCGCAGAATTTTTCAACACCCATCTCCTCGATCTGTTTTTTACCCGAAATTTTTAATTCTTTTTCGACTTCGTATTCAACCGGAAGACCATGACAATCCCATCCGAGTCTTCTGGGAACATAAAAACCCTGCATCGTTTTATAACGCGTGATTGCGTCTTTTATCGCCATCGCGAGAATATGCCCGTAGTGCGGAAGCCCTGTGGCAAACGGCGGACCGTCGTAAAAATTAAACTTCTTTTTAAGTTTTGTTTTTTCTAAAGACTTCTCGAAAATTTTATTTTTTTTCCAGAATTCGAGAATTTCTTTTTCGATTTCCGGAAAATTAGCGCTCGGAGAAACAGGCTTGAACATAAACTATATTGTAGTTTAAAACATTATCCTATTCAAGTGTAATCGGAGCTTTATCTTGGTTCGTAATCCGGGCTTTGAGGATCAAATCGATTGTTAAGTCTTATTCGACCCTGATCCGGAATTACTGGATTTTTCAGTCGACCCGTTTGCAATGTCACCATTTCAGCCCCTGTAACAAATCCGCTTTTACCTGTTACAGGAACCCTAGCACGGAATCTAATTATTCCAGATTCTCCTGATCCTGATCGCCCTGTTACTCCTATATTTTTTCCCGCTTCTGATGGATTTCCCGCCATAAAAAATCACCGCCTTTATTTATTTATTTTCTATTAATAAAATCTAGCAGAGAAAAAATACAAAGTCAACGGGTTTTTTCTGATATAATTCTTTTATGACGATCGATGCTCCTCTTGTACTCTCTTTTATCTACATTTTTATTATCTCCAATACATACGGCTGGGGACTACAACACGATAAGAGATATATTATTTTTTCAATAACGCTAGGTATTATCTACTTACTCTCTCACATACTTTCTCTTATCGGAAAACGGGTCCTGATGATAAAAATAAAAATCTTACTTCTTTTTATTTTTCTTGGAATTTCCGTTTTTGTAACAACATTCAGTTTTATCGAGCTTCGCCAAAGAACATCTGCCTCCGGTTTTATCAATGACTCTGCTCTTCAAACTGAAATTGCCGGAAGATATCTGCTTCTCGGGAAAAATCCTTACGTTGAAAATTATGTTAATACCGATCTTGCCAAATGGCCTTATAAAGATGAAACGGGAAATACATTAAACCCGGCACTTTACGCAAACGTCACTCCCCCATTTATGATTGCTCTTTCGGCTTTAGGATTTCGCATATTCTCACGGTTAACAGGTTCGTTTGATATTCGTTTCCTTCTCCTTGTTTCCTATTTCGCTCTTATTCTTTTGGGAATTGTAAAATTTGGTTTTAGGCAAAACCTTTTATTGTTTTTAGTACTCGTTTGTCTGCAACCTATATTTTTAATGTCGGCGATGCAGGGAAGTAATGATATTGTCATAGTTACATTACTGCTATGGGGATTATACTTTCTCGAAAGGAAAAATCTTCTCCTATCAGGAATCCTGCTTGGATTAAGTGTTGCTGCAAAACAAACTGCCTGGTTTATAATACCTTTCTATCTCATTTATCTTCTGCAACATTATAAAAGAAAGCAGTTTATTACTTTTTTACTTCCTTATATTGTTATTATTTCTCTTTTTTATCTACCTTTTATGTTATGGAATTTTCCTGCTCTTATTAATAACCTCATATTTTATACAAGCTATCATCCGTATCAAAACCTTCCCATCCATCCGATCGAAGGATATGGTTTTAGTTTTCTGCTTTATTCCTTAGGTATAGTACGTTCAATTTATTCACAATATCCTTTTTGGATATATCAAATCTTTATCGGTGTTTCGTTTCTACTATTTTTTCTTAAGTTGCAGCTAAAAAAACGTATGAACATTGCCTATGTACTTTACGGATCAACAACCTTAATAACTATTGTTTGGTTTTTCAACAGATATTTTCTTGTTTCTCATATTGGGTATATTTTGGTTATGTTAGGAACATCATATGTCTGGACATTAAAAACGGAGAAGTTAGAAAATTAAAACTAAAACTTTAATTCCCCTGCCTTAAGAATTTGGGTCGAAGATCCTGAGGAAAAAGCTTCGAAGGGTCGAAGATCCCGCCGAACTTCGCTAATTTCTTTGGCGAAGAAAGACGGGCCGAAGGTCCTGAGTACGATCGAAGAAAATTTCTAAATCTTAATTAAATATTAATCTCAATCTCTTCCAAAAACACCTAAAAGATATTTTACCTTTTTAAGTCTTCACAAATACATTATCAATTGAGAAAAATAAAGTCAATAGTTTCATAAACATCTTTTAAATTATGCTATACTTCATCTATGCAAATCATGTATATTGATGAGTCGGGTGATACGCTACCAATAAGCCAAAAGGGGAAGAAATTTCTAGCCTTAACAGGTTGTATTATTAACGAGAATGACATTCCAAATATCGAAAGTAAACTTCGCGATATCAAAACAAAATTCTTCCAAAATCCCGATATTGAAATTAAGTCAAACTTTCTTCGATATGCAAATCCAGACTTAAAAGAGTCTTCCCCTATTAAATTAAACGACAGGGCAAAATACGATGAACTAGAAGCTAAAATGACCGATTTTTTAAAAAATATTCCTGTTGTGCTATATTCTGTTGTCATAAACAAAGAAGCCTATTGGAAACAATACCCTTCACAAAATCCTTATGATATTGCATATGTTTTTCTTCTTGAGCGGTTTCAAAAATATCTTGAAAAAGAGAAAGCTTATGGTATTTGTATTATAGATCCAAGAGAAGGGCAAGTTGAAAAACATTACATCGGACAAGAGCTAGACAGATTGCATAATAAAATGCGATGGGAACCAAGCGGAATACTAAATAAGTGCCCCAATATTATTGAGCGTCTCTTATTTTCAACGTCAGATAAAACAGTCGGTATACAAATTGCTGATTTATACTGTTACCCTATATTCCATGTTTTTGAATATAATAAAAAACAAGATGAATATTGGAGATTTAATGAACTTACTCTTCCCAAACTTTATACACAAAATGGTGTCCTTGATGGATTTGGATTAAAGTTTTTTCCCGATAATACGAAAAAAGGTCTTCGCTTTTTTAGCTAAAGACCTGTTTTCGATGGGCGCCATTACCTGGCGACCAAACTTATTATACTACAAACCACAAACAGCTTGTCAAGTAACAAAACTTTCGCGTCGTACAACCTTTCGTTTACGACGTGGTTTTGAAGCTAAATTAAAATTGTCAAAATAGGCTTGAGGCTAAATGATTAACTATAAGATTAGTAATTTCAATTTACAATGGATAGTTGATATTCCCTGACGTTTTCGTACTTCGGACGTATTTTCTAGAAGCAAATAAAGACTTTTAAAAGATATTTCCTGATAAATAAGGGATAGGCTTCTACTATGGATTACGAATAAAAACTGCTTTAACCCTTTTTCCAATCTGATCTTTGCTATAATCTTACTGATTTATGGCAGGCGAACGATTTAGAAGACTTCTTGTTCCAGAAGTTTCGATGGAAACGAGTTTTACATGGCAACCTTCTTATGTCAGACCGCTTGAAGCAACTCTTCCTAAAGATTTGCATGGGAAAGAACAAGTCGTACGTCGATATGATAGAACTATGCTTGCATTAGGCAATACTGATACAAAAGCAGCCGTACTTGTTTATGGATTATCATCTACACCCAGAAATGGACAAAAGATACGTGATGACCTAGAAGCTGTTTTACCGGCTGATACATGGTTACCTTCAGCTACAACACTTCGCTTAAAATACTTGAGAGATGGATTTTGTCCTACAGGTATTGCAACTGAGTTTGATAACTCTGGCAGATACTTTTATGCAACAACGACAGAAGGCGAAGGGTTACCAAAAGACATAGCGGCTTTTAACCTTCATTATGCTGCCAATACAAATCGTTCGATTTCATCAATCTTTGGTAATACCACTACGCCAGAAGATTCAGGAGTAAGATCATATATCAACAGGACAGCACTTTTATTACTTTTATCTAGAGGTCAAACTTATGTATCCGAAATTATACGGCAGACAGGAATGGGGACATCAACAACTGGTGGTAACCTTGCAAAATTACGAGATCTTGGTTTCGTTGACTATGAATTTGCAGATACAGAGGTGCAAGGGTGGGGAGTATACGAGAAGGTTGGTATACCCGATCAAATAGTTCATTCACCAATAAATGATAGGCTTCGCAGAAATATTTTAGAATATTATAGATTAAATACAATTGGAAATCCTCAAACAATAATTAAAGCACTCGGAAGGGTAGACACTATCGATGTCTTTCAAATCTTAAGTGAACTTGTAGACGCTGGGTTTTTAAAAAGATCCCAATGGTATGGAGGAGTACAACAATCGGATGCAAAAATAACAGCGGAAGGCAAAAGGTTTGTCGAGGAGTTTATCCTACCAATTCTTTACACATGTGCAGATGATCCAGTCTATACAAGTCAATTGACTGCGATAAGACGAAAAGTAGAGGCAGACCCGCAAATAGCTGCGAGAGTTATTGATATACAAAAACTTGAAGATAAAAGAATTCCTCGATCGGAAACAATAGAGGCTATAATTACATACATCAGAAAACATGGACCTACAAGACCAAAAGAGATACTTTCTGTATTCGGCATTCGAGCAGAACCGATACTCGGTGATCTCGCACATTCGGGAAGTCTGGTTACTCAAAGAGATGGACGAGCATCTTACTACATGGTTCCCGATATGAAACGTCCAGAAGGACAAAAAACTACCATTATTTATGAGTACATACCACCTGAACCCGAAAATCTTGTTCCACCAACATGTCTTCCAAAAGAAGCATATAGAGCAGCTTTAGAAACAAAAAAGTTTTGGAAAGGTTTAGCAGTTGATCTTGCTACAATTGTTCCCGGCACAATCACAGATCGCTACTTTTTTTATTCCTACAATCCTAATAATCCAAACTGGCAACAAAAAGATGACTATCGAATTGGGAAATATCAAAATCTTGTTCTTGCATTACGACGTCTTGGTATACGTAATCCCTATCAATATATAAGAGAATTTAGGCCTGTAGAACAGGATAAAGAATTACAACTTGCTGTTATACAGGTACAAGCAGCTATAAGGGATAGACTCATTGAATCACAACAAATGAAACAATGGAGCGAATATGTAGACGATCTCCATTCAGAAGCTTTCTGGAAAAGATTTGCTTCTGACGTTGCAGCTGCTCCATCGGGGATTACAATGGGTCAATTCCTTAACCATTATACAGAGGGTCATCCAAAGCATTTTGATCCAACAACACTGGGTAAATACGCAAATTTATATGCAGAATTAAGAAGCCATACAGAAAATGGCACAAACTATTTAAGAGATTTTATTCCAACCCTACCCCACCAAACGAAATTAGAAAGACTAGTTCAAAGAACACAACGTATGTTAAGAGAAAAATTTGTATTTCATACACCTCGAAGAAAACCAGAACACTGGATTGAAGCTATCACAACTTCAGTATTTTGGGATGAATTCAAGAGTGATTTACTGCAATATACAGGAAACACGACTTTTAGAAACTTTCTTTTTTTCTTCGATGAGAATAATAGAGATGTACAAAAAAGGAGAACTCAAGATGGTAAATGGTATTTAGGCAAGTATTATAAAATCCTAGATACACTTTCAAGTCACGCAGCAAGGTTTTTAGAATTACC
>JAMDAA010000006.1 GCA_023484045.1 Patescibacteria group bacterium | reverse complement strand
AGGCGCTTATTACTTCGTCTTCTGATTTATATAAATCCGGATGATCGAGCTCGATATTTGTAATAACCGCTATTTTTGGACGCTGCCATAAAAATTTTGGGGTTGGATCGTAATTCGGTTCGGTCGCGTATTCATCTGCCTCTGCGACAAAATATTTGCCCCGTCCGAAATGTCCCGGTGCACCGAGAGACGAAATTTCGCCGGTCCCGATAACATAAGAAGGATCGAAATTACTGTATTTTAGAATGGTTGCGATCATCGCCGTTGTTGTTGTTTTTCCGTGACATCCAGCGACCGAAATCCCGACAAACCTTCGATTAAAAATTTCACCGTTCATAAAATCTCCGACTGCTTCGCCCTGCGTTAAGACCGGGATTTTATTTTGTTTTGCCGCTTTGACTTCGATGTTATCAAAACCTCCGTGTGCTCCAGTTGTTATAACAAGATCTGTGCCTTTAATATTTTTTTCCGAAAAACCAACAATCGGAGTAATTTTAGATTTATTGAGAAATGTGTCTGTAATAAAATCATCGGCGATATCAGAGCCCGTGACTTTAATCCCCGCCTCTTTTGCGATAATCGCTAGGGGAGTCATCCCGACTCCTTTTATCCCGACAAAATGTATATGTTTATATTTCATATTTTTTATAAATTTTCAAGAATCTTTTAAACACTCCAGAATTTCATCAGAGTTTTTCCCGATCATAAATAATACCCTTGAAACTCTTCCCTGCTGCGGCCAAATTAAAGGTTTTCCATTCCAATCTAAAGCACAACCGTCACCTATGTAATTGAATATTGATCCGAGTAAAATATCTCTTGTTTGCGGAGAATGAAATAAGCAAGCAAGAAATTCACCAGAGAGACATTTTAATAACCCATCGCACCATTCAATCTTGTCATTTAAATCATCAAAAACTTTATAACCTTTAGTATCAAAACATTCCACAATTTTGTTTGAAACTCGATAATTCTTGTAAATATTTTTGCTTATTGAAGATATACCTCGTATCTGAATTGCGTTACTTATTTTGGAACTGTAGGCGTTATTCAGAACAAATGGTTTTTGATTTTCATCGATAAAATATAATTTATCTCTTGCTGGAAAATAGACGATTATACTTATAATCTTCCCTTTATGAATAAGTCCCACGCATATGGAATAACAATCTGAGCCCGAAAGATAATGTAAGGTTCCATCGATCGGATCAATAACTAAGGTTGTATCTTTCACGTCTTTGGAAAAAAATGAAACCGAGGGCGTTTCTTCTTCAGCGTCTAGAGTTATTTTTTTGACGTCAAAAACCTCTTTCGCGGCAAGAAGAAGAATTTCCTGAACAACTTCATCAATAATTGTTTTAGCAGATCTCTTTGCTTTAATTATTTCTGAATCATCTATAAATGATTCTATTACCTTACCTTCATTTACTACTTTTCCCTGAAGCGATTTCGCTAAAAATCCAGCTTGCCTAACAGCCAAAATCATTTTCTCCAAAAATAATCTAATTTTTTCTTTTTTCATTTATATCATTCCTATTATGGTTATAAACCTGGAATTTTTATCACCATTCCGATTCGAAAAGAAACGCGAATCGCATTTTGTGCAAATCGTTGACATCTCTATATTTTCTTTTTTTATATTATTTTGAATAAGAATTTTATACGCAATTTTTTTTAAGTCTATAAAATATTTACCTTTTTTTAGTTTATAAATATTTTTAAATTTATCAAATTTATTTTTAAACAAATTAAATCGCTTAAAATCTACATCGTAACAATCGATTTCGATACCCGGTCCGATTCCGACCAAAACTTTATCTATGTTTCCGTTTAATTCTCTAATTTTATAAATCAACGAGTCCAAAATACCATTTAAAATCCCTTTGTAACCAGCGTGGACCGCGCCGACAATTTTTAAAAATGGATCATAAAACACGATCGGAAGACAATCTGCGGTCGTTACACAAAGGAAAATATTTTTTTTATTAGTCACTAATCCATCCGTCCTGTCGATAATTTGTTTATCGGTGCCATTAATGATTACTACTTTATTGCCGTGAATTTGATTCATAAAAACCGTTTGTCCATTATTTACATCTAACACCTTAAGAAACTTTTTTAAATTCTCTGTCTCTATATTTTGATTTCTTATCGATCCGAATTTTTTGGTCGAAATTCCTTGAACAACATTTGGAAATTCTCGAAATATTTTGAACTTTAAAACGTCTCCGCCGTTAAACATGAACATTATTTACTGTTTATTTTTAAACTTTATCGCTTTTTTTACGGCTTCGAACTCATCCCACGGTTCTTCGCCGTTACCGTAATTCATCGATTTCTCGTGGCTTTTACCGGTCGTTATTATTAGATCTCCTTTTTCTGCGATCGAGACGGCAAAATTTATCGCCTCTGCCCGATCGGGAATTTCAAAAATAATTTTTCGATCATTCTTTTTCGGGACATAAGATTTATAATCGATACTCGTAAATCCGTCTGTAATTCCTTTTCTAATCTCCGACATGATTTTATCGATCGCTTCTCCCCGCGGATCTTCCGACGTTAAAACTACTATATCCGCGTATTTCGAAGATGCCTCCCCCATTTTCGGCCGTTTTGTAAAATCTCTTTCACCCGCTGCGCCGAAGATATGAATTAATCTGTTTTTAGAAATTTTAGCGGCTTCGGGTAAAATTTTTAATAGTGAATTCGGGGTATGCGCAAAATCGACCATTACCGAAAAACTGTCGTTATGAACGATTTCTTCGCGGCCGACCGGCGCCTTAAACGTTTCGACAGCTTTTTTTATCTTTAGATAATTTATTCCGATCGTTTTACAGGTCGCAATCGCGGCCAAAATATTATATTTATTAAACTCGCCGATAAGATTTGTTTTAAACGGAAATTCGTCTGGATTTATATCCGCACTTTTTGTCATTCCGTACGTTACCCATCTCGTGTTAGAAATTTGTGATCTTAAATTTAAAATTATTTTATAAGATTCATCATCTTTATTAATAACCGCAATTTTTGCCATTCTAAAAATACACGCCTTTGTCAAAACATAATTCTTATAAGTTTTATGGTAGTCCAAATGCTCATGTGTAACATTTGTTAGTACGCCGACATCGAAATTTATTCCGAATACACGATACTGATCTAACGCGTGCGAAGTTACTTCTAAAACTAAATAATTCTTTTTTCCTTTTTTATTTTTTGTCGCTTTTTTAAAAAATTTCTGAAGCGCAAAAGAAGAAGGGGTGGTTACGTGAAAACCGATGTCATAAGCTTTTCCGTTTATCAAAGCGCCGACCGACGAAATCATCGAAACATTACATCCCGATTCTTTTAAAATGTGATATATAAGACTAACCGTTGTCGTTTTCCCGTCTGTTCCTGTCACCCCGATAACAATTAATTTTCTCGACGGAAATAAATACCAAATGTTCGCAAAAACTGCGACCAGTAAATGATAAATATTCTTAATTTTCTGTAGCATAACCCGTATTATACCTCTAATTAACCCATTTCTCTACGTTTTTATTCACTCGGTGGGATATTATAATAAGTCAAAATGTCTTTTGCGATATCAAAAAATAGCGGGGCTGCGGTTTCTGATCCATAGATTGAAGTTTTCGGCCTGTCCAAAATAACTAACATACTAAATTTCGGATCGTCTGCAGGAGCAAAACCAATAAAAGATGCTATGGTTTTATCCGGATCATAATGGCCAGCGATCGGAATCTGAGCCGTACCTGTTTTTCCGGCAATTCTATAACCTTTTGGTTTCGCCCATTTTGCTTCTCCATTATCGACGGCGTAAGTCAATATTTCGGTCATCACTTTTGCCGTTTCTTCCGAAATTACTCTCCCTGACTTTTTAGGATTGACGTCGATAATTTCTCCGCTCGAAGTTTCGATTCTAGAAACCACATGCGGTTCCATTTTAATCCCTTTATTTGCGATCGCTGAGAAACCAACCAAGAGCTCAATCGGTGTAATAGAAATTCCTTGCCCAAAACCCGCTGTCGCCAAATCGATCGGGTACCAATCTTTTTTATTCTTTACGCTCGGCGCAACTTCTCCCTGTAAATCGATACTTGTTAATTCTCCGATGCCAAATTTTTTCAAATAATCGAGTAAACGATCAAGACCCAAAGATTGAACAGCAAAAACCATACCGGTATTATCTGAATGCTTAATAACATCGATCATCGTTGTGTCTTTATAATACTGATCGTTCCATGTTTTAACCTTATAATCGTAAATCGTAACCGGCCCGCCGCAAATCGGACATTTTGTATCGGGCTTAACGACTTTAGAGTCTAGTGCCGATGCCATAATTAATGGCTTGAATGTAGATCCCGGTTCATAAATATTCGATATAAACTGATTTTTATATAAATCGTCTGAATATTTTTGATAACTGGAAGGGTCAAAAGAAGGCCATGTAGCCATTGAAATTATATTTCCGGTTTTAGGATCCATGATACCAACCATTCCTCCTTCTGCACCGTATTTTTCGACGGCTTTTTTTAATTTATTTTCAACGATAAACTGAATCGCCCGATCGATGCTCGACACAAGATTTCTTCCGTCGATGGGTTTAGAATTTTCGTTGAGCCGAGATAAAACCGGCTTACCGAACGCGTCATAAACTTCGCTCGAAATCCCGGGTTTTCCTCCTAATTGACGATCATAATATCCTTCTAGCCCAGAATAACCCTTATCATCTCCCAACTCGTTTTTTCCGACGATACCGAGAAGGTTTGCAGCCATCGACGCTTCGGGATAAAAACGGCTGTATTCCTGCTCAAAACCGACACCGGGCAATGCGATTTTTTCTAATTTATTTATTGTATCATCGTCGACTTTCGATTTTATCGAAACCCAAAATCGATCGAGCGATAAAGAAGCGCTCGCTGAGGCAACATCGACGCCCAAAACCGAAGATAAGATATCGATAGTTTTTTGTTTATCTTTTACTTCTTTCGGATTAACATAAACGAGGTATGTCAATTTATTAGCGGCGATCGAAAAATCGTCGCTTGTTTTTATCTCTCCTCTCTTTGGCATCAGCTTAATGTATTTTCCGTACTGGGATTTTCCCAATGTTGAAAGATCTTCTGCCCTAACCACTTGCCAATAAAAAAGTCTGCTTAAAATGAGAAAAAAGAAAAAGATAAAAACAAAGAAGATAAAACGATATCTCCACTTCATTGTCGAATAGCCAATGGCAGAGGGCTAGTCAAAACGACTTGTGATTTCTCTTTTGTAAAACCAGCTATTGAAGCTTCGGATGCTATAACAGTGTACGATGTTGCTAATAATAATTTCTCCCGTAAGAAAAAATTTTCTTTTTTATAGCCGTCAATTTCACGATTTATTTTTTCGAGCACGATACCTTTGGTCGATAAACTGTTAGAAATAGCAATCTGTAATATAGACAATATTATTATTGTAAAAACGATGAATCCGATAAAATAGAATGTTTTCTTCATATTTTAATTATTCTTTTCAAAAACTCTGAGTTTTGCGCTCCTACTTCTTCTATTCATTTTTAATTCTTCATAACTTGGCGTAATCGGTTTATCTGTGATTATTTTCCCTAATTTTTCATCCATAAATCGATTAAAAATCGTTTTAACTATTCTGTCCTCAAGCGAATGGAACGATACTACTCCGATTCTGCCGCCCGCTTTAAGAATTTTTATCGCCTTCGGTAGCGCTTCTTCGATATTTTTTAATTCGCTATTAACCGCAATCCTCAACGCCTGAAATACTCGTTTACTTATCTCTGCCAATCTTTTACCTGATATTTCTTTTTCGATCCCGTAAGTTTTTTTCAACAAAGAAACCAAGTCGTCCGTTGTTTCGATCGGACTTATTCCACGGGACCTAACAATATTTTCAGAAATGGCACGAGCACGATGTTCCTCACCCAATTTAGTAAAAAGCTCATATAATTCTCCTTTATCCAACACTTTTAAAAGATCTGCCGCCGTAACCTCGCCCGATTCTCCTGATCTGTCCATCCGCATATCAAGCGGCGCATTTTTTTGAAACGAAAATCCCCGATCTTCTGATTCGATCTGGTGAGTTGAAACTCCCAAATCGAAAATAATTCCGTCGGCTTTTTCAAATTTATTTAAACGTGCGATTTCGTCGATATCCTTAAAGTTTCCGTGAACCAAGATCAATTTGAAATTTGAAATTTGCCCGCTTCGCCGCGCCTTGCGTCGCCGCTGGCGCGAGGCGAGAAATTTGAAATTTTTTTCAACGTACGCAAGCGCGTCTTCATCAATATCCAAACCCAAAACGACCCCTCCACGCTTCAAAATTTCACCAGTGTGTCCTCCTCCTCCCAGCGTCGCGTCGATATATTTTCCGTCTTTTTTGACTCGCAATAACTCAATAACTTCTTTTAAGAGAACGGGGTTATGAAAATCGCTCATTTTTTCTCTTCATTTTTGATAAGTCTTTGAGAAATCGAGTCGATATTTTTTTCAAGGTTCTGTCGGTAACTTTCCCAAACTTCTTTATCCCAAATCTCTACGTATCGCGATAAACCTAAGAATATAACTTCGTCTTTAATCTTTGCAAAGCTTCGTAAGTAGAAAGGTATAATAAACCTTCCTTTGCTATCGAGCTCAATGTTTGTTGCTCCCCCGAGTAAAAATCGCTGGGTTTCGCGCGCTTCTGACTGAATAAAAGGTTTTCCTTCTGTTCCCTCAAGGAGCGCTTTCCAGTTTTCTTCCGATACGACGACAAGTGAGTTTTCATATCCTAAAGTTACTATTAACTTATCTCCGAGTATCTCTCGGAATCTTTTTGGGAATGCGACCCTACCTTTTGTTCCGATTTTTCCATCATATTGTCCGATTAACATAATCCTGCCTTTTGGACCACTTTTTCCCACTTTGGACCACTTTATTCTATTTTGGGATAATTACTGACACTTGTCAATAGGGAATGTTGATAGAATAGTGTGCTATGTCAATAAAAAACACTAAATATAAAATTGGGGTCAAAAATTACCGAAGATTATTCAACACTTTGTTCCGCTTGAAAAATATTTCCGTCTGATTTTGTTATTTTAAGAGTAATTTTTATATTTGTTACTCCTTCATCGTAATGACACACATCCGAACACGTTCCGAGCTTTATTTCTTTATTGATTACAGAATCAGACGGTGTAACATCGACATGCCCGATCGTACCCCTAGAAACCTTTTCTCCTTTAACCATCGCAAAATAAGTCAGTTCATAATCGATCGCGCTTATTCCCTCGAGTTTTGTTATTTGCATGTTCACTATTTTATGATCAGGAGAAAGGGTGAGTGTGAGTCCAATCTCCGACGGATCGATCGTCGGAACAACCATCTCTGTCGGCGCGGGCGTATTGTCCGAAGTATTTGATTTCGATCTACCACTTATAAAAAGATATCCCCCGCCAACAAGACCTATTAAAATAATCAAAGCTACTACAATAACAATTACTTTTTTATTCATTTTTGCCCGATTCATAGATTGTAACAATGTTATAAAAAATGTCAATAATTATTTTTGTTTTAATCCTTATGCTGAATATACTAAGACAGGTTCTTCTTTTTTATTTACATCTGAAATTTTATCCAATGGGTGCTGCCTACTTACACAACTCAAACACATAACATCTTTTTCTCCGAATACTGATTCGTAAGCATCTTCTAACCCGCCTATAGTTAAAAAGTGTACAGAATCTACTCCAACCTTTGCAGCTATTTCTGCTTCACTTAATTCTATATAAACACCATCTTCTTTTTTTACAACAGCTATTAGTTGATCATTTCTGATATAGTATCCACCATCACAGCCTCTGATAAATTTAGGCAATATAAGACCCAAGTGGATTTTACGCGCTCCAGCCTCCTTTAAAAGTTTCACCACTATAGGAGAGGTATTACCGCGGATAAGCGAATCGTCTAAAACCATTACGTCTTTACCTAAAACCTTTTCCGTATCTGCAATTTTATACTTACCCGAAATTACGCCTTTTATTTCGCTTCCATTTTTACCGATAAAACTTCTAACGCCATTCGTTGTTATTAAAGGCATCGCATCCTTCCCAAGTTCGCCGGCGTATCCTTCGGCAATAACCAAACCCGTTTCGGGAATACCAACATACAAATCAGCCTCTATTGGATGAATTCTGGCCAGATTTATTCCTAATTGCCTTCTAAATTCATTATAAGTAACATTTTCTCTTATTCTGGAATCACCCTTTGCACCATAAGCATCATGCAACACACAACGAAATAATCCCGGAGAAGTAAAAATTTGTTTTTTCTCTACTCCATCACTCGTAGCCTTAACTAATTCTCCCGGCTTAACTTCACTCCATTTGATGATATCTGAGTTTCTGGCAACCCTGTCTTCAGATGCAAACATGATTAGATCATCTGATTCTCCAGCCCATAACGGCCAAGTGCCGGTTGGACCTCTTAATCCGAAAACATCACCATCACCGGTAAGGATATTTAAAGCATAAGCAAAATATATGCCGTCTAATCCTTTTTTTATTTTTTCTTCCCATGTATCCCCTTCAGCGGATACAATCGCCTGCGCGATATCAACGGTGTCAAAATCTGGCGCTTTTTGCATTTCCGGAGGAATTCTTCTTCTTAATTTTTCCCGTTCACTCTCAGGCAGATTTCCGTTATAGGCAATCGCAATGCTTCTTCCTCTCCATTCCGTAATTATGGGTTGAGCCCCGTCGGCATTATCTTTTTCATTTCCGCCACTAGTCCCATAACGATTATGTCCGATCGCTCTATCAGTGCATAATTTTCTTCCTGTAAAATCAAAACCGTCTGGAAAAACTTCAAATGTAGAACCAAGATCCTTATAAACAACTATTTCCCCTGTTGCTTGATTAAATCCTGCCATCCCTGCCGAATCTCTACCCCGGTGATGAAGTCGTTTTTGCATTTCCGGAATAAGGAAGGAAACGTCTGTTCCAGATTTGCTAAGAATGGCCGTAATACCACATTTCTCTTGAGGCCCCTCATTTTCTGGATGATGAAGATATAATTCGGTTTTTTGCACAATATTAGAAAAAAATAACTTTTCGTAAATCGGGGAACCTTAATTGCATTATTCTAAGATATTTATAAATTGTCAATTTAATACAAATAATATTAGCGAAACTCCTCTGAGAGATACGAGAGAAGGTTTTTAACCGACATCCTTTCTTGTTTTGTCGTATCACGATGACGCAGAGTCACAGTTTTATCTTCCAGGCTTTGAAAATCGATTGTTACACAAAATGGTGTTCCGATTTCGTCCTGGGCAAAATAGCGTTTTCCGATATTTCCCCTATCATCGAACATTACAAGACCATTGATATCTTCTGTTAAATCGGTATGGACTTTTTTTGCCAAGTTCACTAAATCGGGTTTATTCGAAAGAAGCGGGAAGACAGCCGCTTTAACCGGAGCAAGTTTTGGATGAAGTTTTAAAACAACTCTTTTTTCTTCTTCAAAATACGCGTCTATTAGGAAAAATAATGTTGCGCGGTCAACCCCCCCGGATGTTTCGATAACCCACGGCGTGTATTCTTCTCCCGTATCCGTATCTTTATACATGAGTTTATGATTCTTTAGGTCGTAATCACCCCTGTGATGAATTCCCTCGAATTCGCTCCAGCCAAACGGCGCATTGTATTCGATATCTTCGGCAAACCTCGCGTAA
>JAMDAA010000032.1 GCA_023484045.1 Patescibacteria group bacterium | reverse complement strand
GTGGTAAAATTGTCTTAATTAGATTTATTTTTTAAGCGTTTTCTGATGATTAGAATCAAAATTATGGCTATCAGTAATCCGATCGCGTATTGCAGTGGGAAAGCAAAGAAATAAATGGTTTTTTTAAACACTGGACCTTGATCAGAAAGCGCGACAGTAAGGGTCGCATTATATGGTCCAAGTAAAAAGCTTTCATACCAAACCGCCTTTGGCGGAATTTCGAATTTCGAATTTCGAATTTCGAATTTAGCGGGCGGGGTTGCTTCGGGAGATTGCAGAGAGTCGGGAATAGATCTTATTGTATCAGAAAGTATATTAACCGGTAAAAGTTCTACTTTTCCGATCGTCTGCCCGAACACATTCTTTATTACAATTAAGCCCTGCGGTACGACAATGTGGTCAGAAGTATTTTTTATTCTTACCGTAAAAGGGATAGGGCCTTTTTCTAAAAAAAATGGAGAAGAAAATTCTTCCAGTGCGCCTTTTGCTTTTCCTTTTGGCCCGATTGATAAAAGAATATTGGTTGCAATCCCTCCGGAAGCTTCGCTCAAGGTAGACTCATTCTGCTGGGAAAAATCGGGGTTAGCTAAAAAAATGATTGAGAAATAGTATTCACCCGGTGGCTCATCTTTAAGAAGCCCGACATGAAGCATGACTGTTCTTCGTTGTTGTGGTGCGAGCGCTACGGTTTCAATAGTGTTTCCGTTTTCGCTAAGAACTTGAATTTTTTCAAAGATCTTAGGATCTGGCCATGGATAAAGATCTTTTTCCAAAAGGTGGGAAACTTCTCCGTTTTCATTGGGCCCTTGGGTAAATCGTTTAAACTGAATTTTAAGATTTACCGGTTCTTCGCCTTGATTCTCAATAGTAATAGGAGTATTAATGCTTACCGGAGGGTTGACTTCGATTTTAATTACGGGAGGATAGACACCGAGCGAAAGCGAGGCAGCGTTCGCTTTCGTTAAGTTAAAAGTTAAAAGTCCAAAGTTAAAAGTTAAAGTTAAAAGTCCAAAAGTTAGGAACCTCTGGAAAATTTTGCATTTTAAACTGTAATTTTGCACTTTGCACTTTGAATTTTGAATTATCATAGATTAAAAGGTGGGTGTTGCTATAAACGTAATCATGTTTGTATAAAAGCCGGCGACTTGCGTTCCGGAAATATTAATTTTGTACGTAATTTGCACGCGTTTACTCCGGCCGACATTCGCGCCGGTCATAACCGTCGCGGCAGAAGGAGAAGCGGCAAATTGTTTGTAATTGTCAGCAGCCGTAAATCCGCTCGCGCAATCGGTTCCGACTTCGTTGTCGCAGCGGTAACCGAATCCATAAGTTAATGTGCTTATCCATGTGTCCGAGGTCGTTGCATCACATAAATTATTATCACAAGTTGTATTTGGGATAAGTGCGCCGGAACCAGGAACCAAAAGTTGGTGATTTTCCTGCGCTGTGACGACGTATCCGGCGGCAGAACCGTTTGAAAGAGTCAATTTATTTGTTCGGGTTACGGGATTTGTCGCGGTCAACGATCCGAAATCGACTAATGTATTGTCAATTGAGAAGGAGAAAGGAATAATTGAATGAATATATTGAAATCCACTTCTCACTTTATAGTTTACTCCGGTTTTGCTATAAAGTCCGGCCCCGAGTTGGCCCACGGTTATCCCGAGTTTTTTGCCGGTTCCGGTAGATTCTCCGGCAATGGTGTTTAGATTGCCCATCCGGAGAATATAATTATCATTTTTCATCGTAAGCGCACTCGCCTTGCTTAAGCTCAAAGCGCAAAAGGCAAAGATCAAAATCAAAGCGCAAAAGGCAAAGCGGCTTAAGCTTTTAAGATTTAAGTTGTGGTTTTGATTTTTGATTTTTGATCTTTGATCTGACATCTATTCCTTCGTTTTTTCCCGGAGGGTCTCGGTTTCCTCGAGTATGTCGTTTAATTTTTCAACATCTTCTGGTCGCAGGGCTTTTTTGTCTTTTTCGATAATTTCTTCGACATCGGACGCGATCGTGTTTGCAGAATCCTCTGTGCTTTCTTCAAGTTTTTCGACTTTTTCTGTTTGTTTCTCGCTTTTTTGAAATTCACGTCCGAAGAAAAAGGCGATTGGAGATATTAATAACAGAGAACCAAGTTTTAGAAGATTACCGTAAACGTCGTCTTTTAACGCATCGTTTAGAAAAATGAGAATAGTTCCGAGTAGAAAAACAAAAACTGCGCCGGGTTCAAAAGCGAACGTTATTCCGAAAAGAAGAAAATACAGGAGGAAAAAAAATGAAGAATTAATTCCGCCGGTTGTGAATACAAACAGGAGAATTGTAACGACCACGATCGCGACCGTCCATTTTTCGCTTCCTCCGATACTTCTTATAGGCGCAAAACTTTTTTTCCTTGCCGAGAGCAGGATAAAAAGAAAGATAAAAAAACCAAACGCTTGGATCGTGTAATCGGAGAGCGGCGAATTTCGCCAAACGTAAACGAATCCAAAACACAAAATTAGCAAAAGCGATTGCCAGAGGAGTTTCACGGTTCGAATACCTCACCGTGATCCTGAGTTAATCGAAGGATCATAAGTTAATCGTAGCCAATTGACTTAAAAAACGCAAGTAGAATTGAAACTACCTATGGTTAATGTATAATACGGCCATGAAGAAAGGTGGAGAATTTCTAGTCCCAAATTTATTGAAATCAAAAATAAGATCAAGAGTAGGGGAAAACCTGGCTTCAAAACCCGTTATAGCGGGTTCTCGTATTGGCGTTTATACTTTATCTGCGGAGAATTTTAAGGAATGGGACGGAATTTCGGTTATTGATCCTGACCTTGGTCTTGTTCAATTTGCAGGCGATGCAGTTATGGTTTTAAGACAAAGCGAGAAGAAAAAAGGCTTGCTTTTCGGCACACGAAAGACCTTTATCTCTTTAGGAATTCCATTGGCGGGGAAAGAGAAGCAGATATATTCTTTAGATTTTAAACAACAGGGAGATACGGTATATGCGTATTCTATTGGGAACGGGCAAGAAAAAGAAGCATTTAGAAAAATTAAATTATCAGCAGATGTTTTAAGAGCATTTCGTGATTTGTTGGGCTTACCCTTATCTCCAAAAACAAGATAATATTTTCGATTTCTCTATCTTTATTCTTTTTATTGTATAATAGGTTTGTTTATGGGAAAAACAGTCGACAAATACATACCGTCAAATATTGAATCCAAGTGGCAAAAAAAGTGGCGGGATGAAAAAATTTATCAGCCGGATTTAGATAAAGCTAAAAAACCTTTTTATAACCTCATGATGTTTCCGTATCCGTCGGCAGAAGGGATGCACGTTGGAAATATGTACGCGTTTACCGGAAGCGATATTTACGGGCGTTATCAACGAATGAAGGGGAATGACGTTTTTGAGCCTATTGGCCTCGATGGATTTGGGATTCACTCGGAAAATTACGCCATAAAAGTCGGCCGCCATCCAAAAGAGCAGGCGAAAATTAGCCAAGAAAATTTTTACAGACAGCTTCACGCGATCGGGAATGCATTCGATTGGACAAGAACCGTCGAGACTTACGACCCGAATTATTATAAATGGACGCAGTGGATTTTTGTCCAGCTTTTTAAAGCGGGTTTAGCGTATAGAAAAAAAGCGCCGGTTAATTTTTGTCCTTCGTGCAAGACTGTTTTGGCAGATGAGCAGGTCATAGAGGCCCGCCTGCCATCGCCTGCTGGCGAAGCCACTGGCGGGCAAGGTAAATGTGAGAGGTGCGGTTCGATCGTTGAAAAAAAAGAGTTAGAGCAGTGGTTTTTTAGGATCACAAAATACGCAGAGAAGTTACTCGAAAACTTAGAAAAGATCGATTGGTCGGAAAAAGTAAAGATCGCACAAAAGAATTGGATCGGAAAAAGTGAGGGAGCGGAAATAGAATTCAGAATTGATAATTCAGAGTTCAAAATTAAAGTGTTTACGACGAGACCGGATACGATTTTTGGGGCGACTTATGTTGTTTTAGCGCCGGATCATCCGATAGTCGAAAAAATTACAACGCGTGAGCAAAAAGAATTAGTAGAAAAGTATATCAAAAAGACTCGAAAACTATCAAACTTAAACAAAATCAGAGAAGAAAGAGAAAAAACTGGTGTTTTCACAGGCTCATATTGTATAAATCCAGTCAATAAAGAAAAAATTCCGGTTTGGATTGCAGATTACGTCGAAATGGGTTATGGCACAGGCGCAATAATGGCAGTCCCAGCACACGATGAGCGCGATTTCGAATTCGCAAAAAAGTTCGGACTTCCGATCAAGCAGGTTATCTCACCGAAACGCACCTGTGTAATAGTGCACGGTTGCCCAAGCAATAAAGAAAACTTAATTGATCTTAGCCCAAAAAATCCTACTGGTCATTGGATACAATGGGCGAGAAGAGGACTCGAAAAAATAGGGTATAAAGTATATATTCCATTAATGCCAATTCCGTGGGAGCCTGATTATGAAACTTGGAAAAAAGAATTTGAAAAGATTTTAGTAAACGAAGAATCAGTTTTAATAGGACATAGCTGTGGTTGTTCGTTTCTTGTAAGGTGGCTGGGTGAGAGCAAGAAAAAAGTTAAGAAACTAATCCTGGTTGCACCTGCCAAAATTGCGAAAGAAAACGCTTCTGAAGCTATAAAAAAGTTGTACGATTTTGAAATCAATCAAGAAATAAAAAAGAATATTTCCGAAGTCGTTATTTTTATATCAGATAACGAAGAAGAAAGGATTAAAAAAAGCGCCGAGATGTTTCGAGAATCATTGGGCGCCAGCTTAATAGAACTTACAGGGAAAGGCCATTTTACCTATGACGACATGGGGACAGATGAATTTCCTGAGCTTCTTAATATAGTGATAAGTTTAGAGGAAGTTTATATCGGCGAGGGTAAAATAATTAATTCTGGCGAGCTTGACGGATTAAAAGTTCCGTCAGAGATGGACAAGGTTTTAAAATGGATCGAAAAAAAAGGAATCGGAAAAAGACAAACTCAATTTCACCTACGGGATTGGTTGGTTTCGAGGCAAAGATATTGGGGGGCGCCGATACCGATTATTTATTGCGATAAATGCGGAGTTCAGCCAGTCTCCGAAAAAGATTTACCCGTTTTATTGCCGGACGTAAAAGATTGGAAGCCGAAGGGAACAGGAAAATCGCCACTGGCGACTGTTGAAAGTTTTGTTAATACGAGTTGTCCGAAGTGCAACGGAAAGGCAGTTCGTGAAACCGACGTTTGTGACACGTTTTTGGATAGTGCTTGGTATTTTTTCCGCTATACCTCAACAGAATTTAACGATAAAGCTTTCGATTCCGAAAGGGTTAAAAAATGGCTTCCTGTAGATATGTATATTGGAGGCGCGGAGCACGCAGTTTTACATCTTTTGTATTCACGGTTTATGACGATGGTTTTAAAAGACTTGGGATTCATTCAGTTTGATGAGCCGTATAAAAAATTCAGGGCGCACGGGCTTATTATCGCCGAAGGGAAAAAGATGAGTAAGTCAAAAGGAAACGTTATAAATCCGGATGATTATGTTAAAAAATACGGCGCGGATACTTTGCGAATGTATTTAATGTTTATGGGGCCGTTTGCAGATGGCGGAGATTTTAGAGATGCTGCGATCGAGGGAATTTACAGGTTCTTGACCCGCGTTTGGCAGTTGATTCAATCGACTGACGATAAAGATTCAACACGCGAAGAAAAGAAGATTCTGAATAAAACGATTAAAGAAGTAACAAAAGACATCGAAAGCCTGAATTATAATACAGCGATCGCGCGGCTTATGGAACTTTTAAATTTTATCTCGCGAGAAAACTCGGCAAGTTTAGAAACAAAAGAGAATTTATTGCTTCTACTTTCTCCCTTTGCGCCTCATATTGCAGAAGAATTGTGGGGGAGAATAGGCCAGAAGTTTTCGGTTCATAGACAATCCTGGCCGAGTTTCGATGAAAAATATCTTCACGAAGAAGAAGTTACGATTGTTGTTCAGGTCAATGGTAAGTTTAGAGACAGTATCAAGATTCAGAGCTCAGAATCTAAAGCTCAGAATCACATCGAAGAAATAGCGCGAAAGAGCGGAAAAGTTTTGAAATATCTCGAGGGAAAAGAAACTAAACAATTAATTTACATTGAAGGAAAGATTATAAACTTTGTGACTAATTAAAGTTGGAAATTTTCTAGTTATGGATTTTCGTAAACTTCTGGATGAACACCCCTTTTTTAAAAATAATTTCCTTGCGATAATTTTAGGCATATTTGGTTTAATATTTTTAATCTATGGTTTTATAGTGATAATCGGATCTTCAAAATCTTCAGACAATCTTGTTTTAGAAAAGGCTAAAGAAAACCAAACCGATTCCAAAAAAGAGGAACCGGGAATATTTGTCGATGTCGAAGGGGCGGTCATAAAACCCGGTGTCTACAAATTACCAAGCGACGCGAGGATTCAGGATGCGCTGGTTGCAGCGTCTGGACTCTCTTCCGGAGCAAACAGAGAATGGGTCAGTAAAAATCTAAACTTAGCGCAAAAATTAAAAGACGGAAGTAAGATTTATATTCCAAAAACAAACGAAAATGCTCCAATTACTGTTAATAATCAATCCTTCGGAACTTCGACAGAGAATAATCAGATAAATATAAACACCGCAAGCGTTGGTGAGCTTGACACGCTTCCGGGAGTTGGTCCTGTTACCGCTCAAAAAATCATAAACGGGAGACCGTATAATTCAGTCGAAGAATTGATTGTAAAGAAAATTGTAAACCAATCAACTTTCGAAAAGATAAAAGACAGGATAACGGCGTATTAAAAAGTTTATTGTTAAATTGATTCATTGCTGCGATTGTTAACAATTTAATAATTTAGCAATGAAACAATAGATGTCTTATGGTTCGATGGAAGATAATTTTAGTTTTTGTTGTTTTACTTATTGTATTAGCTCTACGTTCCCTTTTTCTCTATCATAATAGATCAAATTATAACAACGGGCAGTCTATCACACTTTTCACGACATTGTTGTCGGAACCGCGAAATTTTGGCAACTATCAATTAATAACCGCTGATTTAGAGAATGGACAGAAAATTTATGTCACAACGGGTATTTCTCCCGAGTTTCACTATAGTGACACCGTGCGTATTTCTGGCACTATAGATAATAAAGTGCTAAATAATAAACGGATTATCATGACAATGAAATATCCCAAAATTGAAGCAGTCAGGAATGATAAAAACACACCCCAAAAAGCGTTGTTGGCAGTCGCATTTTTCGTCCGCCAAAAAATGATTTATTTTTTTGAAAAAGCACTCCCTCCTACCTATTCGAGTCTTCTTTTAGGCGTAGTATTCGGTATCAAAGAGGGAATGCCGCAAGAATTCTCGAATAATTTAAGAATGGTCGGGGTGACACACGTAATCGCAGCTTCGGGAATGAATGTTACGATGGTTGGTGCTTTCCTGAGCTCTTTTTTTGTTTTCTTTTTCAGACGTCAGGTCGCGCTTTCTTTAACGATTTTTGCAATTATTTTTTATGCGGCCATTTCGGGTTTTGAAGCGTCGATTATTAGAGCATCAATAATGGGAATTTTAGCTTTCTCGGCGCAGATTTTGGGTCGTCAGACACTCGCTTTATATTCATTGTTTATCGCCGGTTTTGTTATGGTTTTTATGTCGCCCGGAGTAATTTCTGACGTGGGTTTTCAGCTCTCTTTTACCTCGACCCTTGGCCTTTTGTATATAAAACCGCTTTTTGAAAAGAAAAAACAGATGAAAAATCTAATTCAAAAATCCGTAATCGGAGAAGATTTGACAACTACGATTTCGGCGCAAATATCAACTATTCCAATCCTTCTTTCGACCTTTGGAACATATTCGATTTGGTCGATCGCCGCAAACGGCGTTTTGCTTTGGACGATTCCGATATTAATGATTTTCGGCGGAATCGGCGGATTTTTGGGGATGTTTTTTGAACCTATAGGAAAAATATTTTTGTATCTTTGCTTACCATTTCTTATGTATTTTATAGCCGTGGTAAATTTTTTTGCGAAACTTCCAGGAAGAGTGAATTTCAATTTTGATCTTCCTCTGCCGATTATTTTAGGATATTATTTAATCTTAATTTCACTCGTTATTTTTTTAAGAAAAAAATGAACAATCTTCGAAAATTTTTAATCCTGATTTTTGTTTCGGCGGCGGCTCTGGGCGGAATATTTTTTTATCAGGATGCAAAGATTAATGACGGGAAACTTCATGTTGTTTTTTGTGACGTAGGGGAAGGGGATTCGATTTTTATTAGAACCCCAAAAGGCCATGATATTTTAGTCGACGGCGGGCCAAACGATTCGGTTCTCGACTGTCTTTCAAGACATATGCCGTTTTTTGATCGTGATTTAGAACTTGTTTTACTGACTCATCCGCACGCCGACCACATCAATGGACTAATTTCTGTAGCGAAAAATTATAAGATCGACTCTTTTGCGACGCAATTTAGCGGCGGAAGCGGAAATTTATATAAACAGTTTATGATAAAATTGAAAGAGCAGGGTGTAAAGCAAGAATTACTTTCGCAAAACGACAAATATACTTTGGATAAGTCGATCACGCTCGAGACAAAATGGCCGCCCCGCCTGCAGTCGCCTGAAGCGACAGCTGATGGCGGGCAGGCAAAAAATCTTATATTCCCAAAAGGAAACAGCACAACGGATTATTTTAATCAGAACGAATCGTCGCTTATAGAAGTGCTTAAATATGGAAGTTTTTCGGTGCTTTTAACAGGAGATGCGGGTGTTAATGCAGAAGAAAGCATCGCCGGTTTAATAGGGCACATGAGTGTATTAAAAGTTTCCCATCATGGTTCAAAAACCGGAACAGACGAGAAGATTTTGCAGGACCTTCGGCCTGATCTTGCGGTTATATCGGTTGGAAAAAACAATAAATACGGTCTTCCGTATCCAAAAACGATCGAGGCTCTCAATAATCTTAAAATTAAGACACTAAGAACAGATTTGAATGGAGAAATAGAAGTTGTGTCAGATGGAAATACTTTTAAGACTGAACCCAATATGTAAAGGTTACACCTTGACAGGTCTTAGGTTGGTAAACTAAACGAGACGGTTGTGCCTTTATTTAATTCGGACTCGAACGAAACAGTCCCTCCGTGGGCCTCGACGATTCCTTTAACAATATAAAGTCCCAAGCCTGTTCCGGAGGGAATAAGTGTTGGTTTTTCGCCCATTTGGGGATAGGCAACTTGGGAGAAGCGCGTAAAAAGGAGCGGCTGTTTTTCTTTTGGAATTCCAATACCAGTGTCCGAAACAGAAATTATTATTTCATTTTTGCCTTGCAAGGGGACGCCTTGCGAGGCTTGCGAGGCTATCTTTCTGTTAGTTTTAACATCGACCATTATTTTCCCGCCTTCGGGTGTAAATTTAAGACTGTTAGAGATTAAATTGTTTACCACCTGCTCGATTCTTATCGGATCGACCATAACTTCGGGTAAATTATTTTCGAAACCGGCAGTAAGTGTCATTTTTTTATCCTGCGCATAAGGCGTATAAAATTGAATTCGTTTTTGGATTAACTCCCGGATATTTGTCGAAGTTTTATTTATCGTAAACCTGCCGGCTTCGATTTTGGCTGCGTCCAAAAGCGAAGCAATTTCTTCCAAAAGCTGTTTTGATTGCTCGTTTATAATTTTAAGCATCTTAACTCGTTCTTCGTCGTTCAATTTTTGACTGCTGCCCGAAACCATGAGCGAGGATGCCCCTCTGATCGCCGTAAGTGGCGCCCTAAGCTCGTGAACCACCATATACGTGAAATTCTCTTTTGTTTTAGCGATATTTTTTTCAAGCGTTATATCGTGTAAAAGAACGGTCGCGCCGATATTGGGGACAGGAGTAATAATAACCTGAACAGTTTTGTCCTTTATTTGCATCTCTTTGTTTTCAAGTAGATTATTAGTCGTCATCACTCTGTCGATCTTATCCGTAAAATTATGGTCTTTAGGGACACGATTTATGATATCAACGATCGATGGATTGTCTTTTTGTATGTCGAG